>DATGFK010000520.1:0-4618 GCA_035309185.1 Aggregatilineales bacterium | reverse complement strand
GCACTTTTGCAAATTATCTCACAGGGACATGCTTATGGAGCCGATCAAGCCGCAACTGCCCAAGGGAATGCGCGATTTCCTGCCCGCCGACATGATTCGCAGGCAGTACGTCATGGACACCATTGCCGGTGTTTTTCAGCTTTATGGGTATGAGCCACTTCAGACGCCGGTGATGGAACTCAAAGAGATGCTGACCGGCAAGTATGGCGACGAAGCCGACAAGCTGATTTATTATGCTCAACATGCGCAGGGCAAGGAAGAACTGGCCCTGCGTTACGACCTGACCGTGCCCCTGGCCCGCGCTTTTGCGCAGCACGAGTCTGAGTTGTCGCTGCCCTTCAAACGCTATCAGATGGCTCCGGTATGGCGCGGCGAACGTCCGGGGCAGGGCCGTTACCGCGAATTCTACCAGTGCGATGCCGACATCGTGGGCATTGCAGGGATGGAAGCCGATGCCGAAGGCGTCAGCGTGGTAGTGACCGCCCTTCAGCGCCTGGGCTTCACGGACTTTCGGGTCAAGATCAATAACCGTAAGGTATTGACTGGCATCGGCCAGTACGTCGGGTTGTCCGGCGACGTGCTGGCGAACCTGTATCGCAGCATAGACAAATTCGACAAGATCGGCGCGGAAGGCGTCAAGGAAGATCTGTCAAAGAACGGCATTGCGCCAGATACGATTGGGAAGATTGCCCATCTGCTCTTTGAATCCCCCGCGCCGGAAGCAACGGGCTTCAGTGCCGATCGTGCTCGTCTGGGACGGATGCGCGAAGTGCTTGGCAATATCCCGGTGGCGCAGGAAGGTCTGTCTGAACTGGCGCAGCTTTACGATTTCCTGGAAGCTATGCGCACGCCTGAAGTCCACGTCGAGCTGGATTTTCTGATGGTACGAGGCCTGAGCTACTACACAGGCCCCATCTTCGAGACAGTCCTGACCAGCAACGACGCGGAAGATCGGGTAGGGAGTGTTTCGGGCGGCGGGCGCTACGACGGCCTGATTGGGTTGTTCCGCCGCGAGTCACTGCCGACGGTGGGCATCAGCCTGGGCATCGAGCGTCTGATCTTCCTGATGAACAAGTGGGATATGTACCCGGAGACCCTCAAAAATACCGTGGTACAGGTTCTGGTGACTGTTTTCGGCCCGGAGACTCGTCATGCATCGCTCAAGGTTGTTTCCACGCTGCGCGCAGCAGGCATCAATGCGGAACTGTTCATGCAGGACGCCCGCATCGGCAAGCAGCTTGGCTATGCCGACAGGAAAGGGATTCCTTTGGTCGCCATTCTCGGCCCGGACGAGATGAGCCGGGGCGAGGTCAAGTTCAAGCGCCTGGCCGATCAGCACGAAACCGTTGCGCCGCAATCCGATGCCGCGCGTACCGCCTCGGTGCTGCTGGGCGGCTGAAATTTCTTCAGCCGAACGCTTTAGGAAGCGTAGATGGCCCAGGCCGGGACGCGCGTTTCGTGCTCGGAAAGCATCGCGCGCGCAGTTTCCAGGCTTGGGGCAAGCGCCAGACTCGGCCCCTGGTCGCAGTAAGCGAGGAAAAAGGCATTATACAGCCGGGAAACAAAAAGGTTTGTACCCACCAGGATGGTTCGGCCCTGGTTCGGGTGAATGCCACTCGTCATGCTGCGCAGGTTGCTCACGGAGCCATCGGGCAGCAATTTACCGCTGCGCGTATCAATAATCACGTGAACGGGGTGGTTGACCGTGTCCAGCATGGCGCGGGAGCGGCTCAGGTTCGTATTAAAATCTCGCCATGTCCATACGCCTTCATACACGTGGCGGATAATTGTCTTCTCTTCGTTATCCCAAATTGTCTGAATGCCCATACCATTAACTCCTTGTGGGTCTAACGCTCTTTTAGGCATTATCAGACTTGATTATTAATGAATCTTAAAGAACAGTCCAAGCTTCTGCACCACTCTCTTTAATGATCAACCTCTTTATGGAGCCACGCGCGCCAGTTGCTCCTTCAGTTCGTCGGTCGTGATCAGCCCCTCTGCCCGCCAGGAGACGACACCCGACTGGTCAATCACATACGTCCAGGGTTCGGTGGTCATGCCCCAGGCCAGCATGGCCGGCGCATAGTGCGGATGCTGCAAATCCGGGTTTGGCAAATCCTGGTAGACCTCGACGTGGATAAAGTTTACGCGCTCGGCATAGGTAGGATAGACCGCATTCAGCACGTCGTAAGAAGGCCCGCACAGCCGACTTGTACAAAAGGCAGGCGTAGAAAATTGCACGACCAGTGGCTTCCCGCTTCCCAGCGCACTGGCAATGCTTTGCTGATAGAAAGCCGGATTCGGTGTAGGCGACGAACTTAATTTCTTAATGTCCCCGCCAGCGGAATCAAGCGTGGGCGACTGCACCGGCGGTGCTTTCTGCCCAACCGCCGGGATCGCACTACTGGCGGTAACGTCAAAGCCGACCTGCTGATCAATGGCTTTGCCGTCCGGCCCCTTACCGGACACGCCCAACCCCCACGATCCTGCGCTGGGGAAGGTCACATTGGCGGTAAAGATACCGGCCAGGCTTTGCGGCGCATCCCGGTAAATCGCCGGAAGCGACATCGCCGCTTTGAGCGTATTTCCAGTCTGCTGCGCCAGGTTATAAAAGGTGAAGATTAAATCGCCGCCCCGCAAGAAATTATTGCCGTTGAGCAGGGCGATGGCGAAGCGGTTCGGGCCAACCGAGATCACGCTCTGTACGAGGACAACCTGCATCCCGGCGGCGGAACTGGCTCCTTGGTAGTCAATCTGGTTCGGAAGGGCTGTCGGCAGCGGGGTCGGCGTGGCAGGGCTGGCCGCTCCGCACGCGGTTAGCCATATCGAAACGCCCATGAGCGCAAGAATTGGCAGACAGTATTTTCGTTGAGGCGAGGGCTTATCAGTTTTGACAAAATCACGCCTTAACCTCTTCGCGGGCCGAAGCGTGGGTCGGCCCCTACCAGGGGCGCCCAATTTGTAGGGGCGGAGACATGTCTCCGCCCGGTTAATTGGCTTTCTACCCGTGCCGCTTTGCATCTTCTGGCCTTTGACGCATAACATTAGCCGCCGCATACTCACGGTAGGTGACCCAGCTAAACAAGACCATGCACGTCAGCAAAAAGATCAACAGGGCCAGCCAGGCATTGCTGAGCCAGTAGATCAAGCCCGCCGCGCCGAATCCAATCGAAATCAACAGATACAGCAGTGTAACCCGGTAAGGCGCTTCGCCCAGCGCGACCAGGCGCTGATACAGGTGCGAGCGGTGCTCGTGGCTGCCGGGTTGTCCTTTTAATAAATAGCGGACAAAGGTAAAAGCTGCGTCGAACAAAAACAGGCCCACGATCAGCGCGCCGCTTGGGATCAGGCGGGAAGGGGCGCCCCTTGTAACGGTCAGCATTGGCAGCGCGGCCAGGCTGAAGCCCAGGAAAGTCGCGCCCACATCGCCCAGGATGATACTGGCGGGGGGCAGGTTGTAGACGAGAAAGCCTGCCGACGCCCCGGCGATCAACACGCCGAGCAGTACCACGAGCGGATCGCGCTGCACAAACCCAATTCCGGCCCAGAAGACCCCGGCCAGTACCGCCTGTCCCCCGGCCAGTCCATCAATGCCGTCCATGTAGTTGTAGGCATTACTCAATACGACGATCCACAGCGCACTCAGGATATAACCGGCCAGAACCGATAACTGCAAATTGACAAAAGGCAGGCCAATTTCCAGGATCGGCGCGGCAGAGATAAAGATCAGGGCCGCCAGAGTCTGGGCGAAGATACGTCCCAGGCGCGGCAGAGTCCGAAACTCGTCAAAGAAACCGATGGTTCCGATCAACGCTCCAGCCAGGGCAAACCGCACAACCTGGGCCGGATCGGCCAGGGTCAGTCCCACCGGCATAAAGATCAGCAGCACGACGACCAGGATCGCGATGCCACCACCGCGCGGTGTTGAAGGTGCTGTATCACCCTGCGCCGGGGCGCTCAAATGACCCCCATGCGCATAGCTGCGAATGAGCCGAACGCCTGCCCACGACAGCACGGCGGCCAGCACTCCAAGCAGGATCAGGGGCGTACTGTTGTCCAATATGCCTCCACAGGGACAGGCAAAACCCGTCAGGCAGTCCGGGGTGTGCCATGACAGTTAGTATAGCAGCAAAACCCAAATGCCAACGAGCAGAAAGCCCGGCCTGAATTGTCGCTCATTTGGCAGAGAATAGGCAACGCTTTCCCGACGCTTTCCTGACTCCAAAATACGTAGACTCGACAGCACGGACGGTTTTCGGTATCCTGTTAGGCTTGGATTTTTCATCTGATCATGGATGAATCGAAGAGAAAGTGCTCGGAGGACGACTTGAAAGTATCGAAGTTACTCGTGGGAGGGGTGCTCCTCTGCCTCGCATTGCTGGTGATCATCATGCCAGCCGCCAATGTTGGAGCGCAGGATGCGTCCGCTACCCCGCAGATAGTCATAATTACGGCCACCCCGTCGGATAATTCTCAGGCTCCCGCCGACAACTCGGCGACGCAAGCCAGCGATGTTGCGGCAACGCAGGCGCCAACCGCCGCCGGGACACCCGACACCTCCACCGACCCGGTGCGTAAGGCCACGCGGGCGATGGAAGGCTTTTTGGGCAAGCTGGAA
>DATGFK010000519.1:0-10188 GCA_035309185.1 Aggregatilineales bacterium | reverse complement strand
TCATTGTGCAAGTGTTGGCGGACATGGGCTTCATCGAGCGGCTTGGCTATGGCGTGGATCGCGTGATCGCACTGATGCGTGACCGGGCCTTGCCCGCACCCCATTTCGAGGAGATGGCAGGCGGTTTCCGCGTCCGGCTGTTCAACAACGGCTTTGAACAGCATGGCGCTGACCTTCAGGCCGCTGCATTCTTGAACCCACGCCAGGAAAGTGCGTTATATTACCTGCAAGAAGGCGGCTACCGGCGGATCACCAACAAAGACATCCAGGAGCTTTTCCCCGACATTCACCCGGAGACAATCCGGCGCGATCTGGCCGATTTGGTGAACAAGGGCATTCTCCTCAAGCTGGGCCAGAAGCGCGGATCGTACTATATTTTGAATTCCTTGAAGTCGGCAAACGCGGGACACGCGGCTCGCCTTCCCAAATCCTAACCGCAGAGACTCTAGGGGAAAACGAATGCAATTGCCTGTGGCCTGTGTAATTTTTGCTCATCCTTACCCCGGCGCGTCTGCGCCTTCACACTCCGAGCGACTAGGGGCGGGAGAACGTTTCCAAACAGGTTCCCCGTTTCCGGCTTGTTGGGAGAGGGGGGCACGGGGTGAGGTCAATCAGGCGCACCAATTTCTGTTTCCCCTACGGTTGACCACTGTACCAAACCAGTAATGAGATTTCCGCGCCTCCTTTTACGATCAATGTCTTTCGCGCTTCTCTTGAACGGCCTTGCCGCTGCGTCGCTGCTGCTCCTGGCAGCGCTTGCCTTCGCCACTCCGCAACCATCCGAAGCTCACGCGCTGCGGAACCTGCGCAACACGCCGGTCCCGGAGCCGACTCTCGCCCAAACGCTGACTCCCGCGCCTTCGTTGACGCCTACGATGGCCGTAGCATCTGCTACCCCCGTGCAGTCCTCCCCGACGGTCATCTACCCGACGATACTGCCGCAGGCGACGATTGGCTTCGCCGGGGACAAGTTTGGCAGGGTAACGCTAGATCGCGTTATTACGGATAACATCGGCAAGACAACCTGGCTGTCGTTTGTGAATATCAACGACAAAGTGGCGACCATCATTCCCGGAACGCCAGCCCCGGCTAACCAGCTTGAAACCCTATACCTGGCCTCGCCCAGCGGCGGGCTGCCTGTGAAGGTGATGGATTTGCCCGCCACCACCGGAAGCCAGTTGTACTGGTCGCCCAATGGCGCTTACCTGGCCTACTTTTTGCCGACAGGTTCCGGCGCGGGCCTGTATATCCTTGACCTGACCCTGGGCGGCAGCCTGCGCCTGTTTCAGCTTGACAATTTGGATCCGCGCGGTATCGCCAGCGATCCGGTCTGGTCGCCGGATAGCAAACAGATCGCGATTGCCCTTGCCAACGAATACGACGTGGACATCTACACGATCAATGCTGATGGCACAAACTTCCGCGACCTGACAATCAGCAAAGGCTTTGACTTCTGGCCCGCATGGTCGCCCGATGGGCAATACCTGGCGTTCGTTTCGGATCGGCTGCGCTGCGCGTCGTACGTTCCGAACGAACCCGGCTCGTGCTATCGGCCCGATGCCCCACCGCCTGACGGGGGAAACCTGTTTGTGATGGAAGCCGTCAGCGGGCAGGTGCGTCAGGTATCGGAAGCATGGGTGATCGCCCCGCCTCACTGGATTTCTGCCTCGCGGTTGGCCTTTACCGGCGGGACGCCCGGTGATCCAGCGGCGGGATCATCGTTGTGGTGGGCAGATCTGCGGGGTGGTCCCGCCCACCAGGTAACCGCCACTACGAACGGCCTGTTTGCCCTGCGCGATAGCTGGACGTCCGATGGGAACCACGTCATTTACCAGGAACTCCAAAACGAGGCGCACGTCGTGATCCGGGATGGGGCCGGGAACGAGATCGCCCGTTCCACGGATCTCAACTTCCCCCGTGTGGCATTTTCTGCGTCATGGTCGCCTGACAACAAGCGGATTGTCATGGGCGGGCGGAACGGACAGTGTCCCTATGGGATGCTGCTGACCGACGACTCGTTCAACGTGATCGTCAATTCGGCTCCGAATCCCGGCGTATGCGATCCGTCATGGTCGCCCGATGGTCGCTACATCGCCTTCACGGGAGTCACACGCAGCGGCAACGGCACCGATGGCCGTATTGATGTGTACGTGGCCGAAGCCAATGGTTACGCCGCCCGCAACCTGACCGGCAAATACGGCGGCCAGATTCGCGTGGTCGGCTGGGTCGGCACGGGACAGTAACACAGTTTCCGTGAAGAAATTTGTCTTTTTGATGAGTCAGGGATTGTCAGGTTGCCAATAACTCGCGGCATTGCGCTACGCGGGCCGACGCATCGGGCCATAGGCATTAAGCTAAGGAAGAAAACATGGTAATCTCCAAGTTAGAGGCAAGGGAGAAAACCATGTTCAAGGATAAGTATAGCCGTCAACAGGAACGATTGGTGGACTTGTTAGAAACGAGCGCGCGAAGGCTAGGAAAAACGACGGGCTTTGTACAGCGGCAGTCGAAATTGAGCGCGGCGGTTTTCGTGCAAGGGTTGGTGCTGACCTGGCTAGAAAAGCCGCTGGCAAGCCTGAGCGTGGTGGCGCAAAGTTGCAGCGAGTTAGGGGTAGAGATCAGCGTAGCAGGACTGCAACAGCGCCTGAATGGGGCAGCGGTGGCCTTGTTGCGTGGGCTGGTTGAACAGGCTTTAGCGCTCCAGTCTAGTCTAGCGCTTGTGCCAGAAGGGGTATTGCGAGCCTTCAGCGCCATCTATGTGTTGGATAGTACCAGTTGGGCGCTGCCGGCACACCTGAAAGGGCTGTTTGAGGGACAGGATTATCGGGGGGAGCGCGGAGAGGTCAAAATCCAGTTAAGTTTTGACTACAAAGCGGGCAATATTGCCGCGCTAGAGGTCATGGCTGGCCGGGAAGCCGACCAAAATTGCCAACAGCATGTAGAGTTAGCCGGTCCAGGAACATTGCATTTGTTTGACCTGGGCTTTTTCAAAGTCCAGGTCTTCCAGGCACTCTCGGGGCTGGGGGCGTACTTTATCTCGCGTTTGCAAAGCCAAACGGGTATCTATGAACTGGGGCAGGCTGGACAAGCGCTGGATTTGGTGGCGACCCTTGAAGGCCAGGAAAGCGTTCTGGGTGAGATGGAAATTGCCATTGGGCGTCAGTGTCATCTTAAGGTGCGCCTCATCTTTGAACACCTGCCGCCAGATGTGGTGGCGCAACGCCGTCGAAAGGCTAAAGAAGCTGCCCGGCGTGGCGGCTATATCCCCTCAGAGCGTCATCTGGCGCTGCTGGGCTACGCCCTGTTCATCACCAATATCCCCTCTCATATCCTTGCTCCAAAACACATCATTCTCCTGTACCGGTTGCGCTGGCAGGTTGAACTCATTTTCAAACTCTGGAAATCCCAGGCGCTACTCTCCACTATTCCCCACTGCGGAAAGTGCCGCTTCCTATGCCAATTCTACGCCCGTTTGCTCGCCCTTCTGCTGTTCCATCAGCTTCTGGACGGCCTGCCGCTTCCCCCGCCCTATGCTGAACTCAGCCTTCCCAAAGCCTTTAGCCTCATCCAGGGCTTTGCCTCTCAACTACAACAAGCCCTTTCTGAGCATTCTCAACGGGCCTGGACTCGCTTCTTCCAAGCCCTTCATCGCCAACTCTTACACCTGGCCCTCAAGCAAAAACGGCGCAAACATCCTTCTACCCTTGCACTTATTCTTGCTCAGGCCCTTTAGCTTAATGCCTATGGACCTTCGTGTCGGCCTTTTTTCTCCACTCTTTGCGTGCCTGAGGTAAACTCTCGGCCTCGCAACCTTTCTTGAAGCAATATTGCAATGGCTTTCAATCGCATATAATAGAGATTTTATGCAAAGCTCAAAATCACAAAATCCGCTGCTGGATCAAATGCTGACCCGCGAAACCCCGCCCGACTGGTCGCTTGTCCTGGCGCTGTTTTTTGTCGCCGCCTTTGTCGTGGCCTGGATCGCCGGGCAGATCATCGTGAGCACACTAGCCGGTGAAGCCATCCCATCGGCAAATTCGCTGGCCGTGGGCGGGCTGGTTGGCTGCGTGGCAATCGCGCTCGCCGTCTTGTTGTGGGCGCGGCGCAGTACAAGCGATTGGGCCGATGCGCTGCACCTGCGCCAGCCGCGTAACCCGCCGTTGTTCCTGGTCGTGCTTATCGGGTTGGCTGCCGCCTGGGCCATTGATCTCGTGGCGGTGCTGCTTAAGCTCAAAGGCGACTTGTTCATCCCGCCGCTGTACGATACCCTGGCGCAACCCATTGGATCGGCCTGGGTCGCCGTGGCACTGTTCACCATCGTGTTCCAGCCGGTGGCCGAGGGATTGGTATTTTATGGGATACTCTATCCGGCGCTGGTGCGCGATACCAACAGCAACCTGATCGCGGTACTGCTGGTGGCAGTGGTATACGCCGTGGTCAACGGCGCGATCCTGTCCGGCGGGCAGGGCGGCCCCTGGTTCGCGCTGGCCCAACCCTTTTTGATGGCGCTGATCGTGGGCCTGGTACGAGCCTATTCCAAATCTACACAGTCGGCAATCGTGGCGCGTTCGCTGTTCGGGCTGTTTATTGTCCTGGCGGCGCTGATTAGTGTGCGAGCTTAAGCCACTAAGCGATTGCTCGTGTCGGCAAATCCCATCTGTGGCATACTCAGGAGAGGTCACCTGGCGGTGACAGAGAGCGAGGGTGTTATGCCGAAAGTATTTATTGTCGAGAACCCCGACAAGGCTGATTACAAAGTGTTCATGGTGGAGTTCGCGTCCAAAGCCGACGAGAAGGTTTACTTGGTGGAATTTGAGCGCCAGGCGGACAAAAAAGTCTACGTGGTGGACGATCCTCACAAAGCCGACAAGAAGGTTTTCGTTGTGGAGTTTCCGTCGCAGGCGGATTGAGCGCGAAGCGGACTCGCTTCAAAAAGTGGTTGCAGTCGGCGCTGGAACCCTGCCTGATGCAAAGGCATGGACATAAAAAGCGAGATAGTCGCCGGTATGCGCCCGCCAGTAGACGCGGTTATGCCCGCCCTGCCCGACTGAGACCGTCACGTGTACGCCGCGCGCCTGCAATACGCCGGCCAGTTGGCGCGTGTTGGCAAGCAGCGAATCCTGATCGCCCACGTTCAGGTCAACGGCCAGGCCTTGTAATTGTTTGACGTCAAGCAAGCGAGCCAGGGTCAGCGGGTCGTCCTTCCCGCCAAGCGCCACGACCGGGCTGTAAGCGCCAACCGCCGCGAACATCTCCGGGTGCGTAAAGGCTACCCTCAGCGCATAGTACGCCCCGATGGAAAGCCCACCGATTCCACGACCAGCGCGCTCCCGTTCAACGGAGTAATGCGACTCAATAAACGGCAGCAAGTCCCTGAGCACAAATTCGCCGTAGTCAATTGGATTGTAATAGGCCATCCCCGGCATGACGACGACAAAAGGCGATGCGCCGCCCGCGATCAACGCATCGGCACAGGCTTGCACTTTAAGATCGGGCCACTGAGTCTCGTCGGCCCCGCTCCCGTGCAACAAATAGATCACCGGATAGGCAGCCGGGCCATCCGGCGTATAGCATGGCGGCAGGTAAACGTTGACGCCTACAGTCTGTCCATAAACGACGCTCGGCGCGTGGATGAACACCATCTGGCTGGATGGCGTCAGGCAGGCTTGCGATTGTGCCTTGCCCGCACCCGGTGCGCTACTCAGGACAGCAAACAACAAACTGGCGCGGACGAGCTTAGCCATTGGGCTGGGGTCGGCTGGCCGAGGTCGTGGCTGCCGTGATGTAGAAGAAATCGCGATTGCAGCTCTTTAGATAGCGATCTGCCTGCTGATCCATCTCGTTTAGCAAAGGCGCGGCAACCAGGTTAGTGCCCTGGGTATGGATGGCTGCAAAAAAGACCCAGTAGTTGTTCACGTCCAGCTCAAGCGCTTCCGCCGCACCGGCGCGCTGCATGGCTTTCGCCAGCGTGCCCACGTCAATTTGTTCACCGGCGGCATAGAAGAATGTCCGCCCGTCGGCGCTCAGGCCGATTGCCGAGCGCCAGGTGATCGAATCGCCGGAGATGGAGGAACCCCACAGTTCATTCATGAGCAGAGTATCCACCGTGATCTGAGCCTTGTGGACGAGCAGTTTGCCATTTTGACGCCAGGCAACCAGGTCGGGAGAATCCACGACCTCTGTGCCCCATTCGCCCATCTGCAAGTGCCCATCGCTGTACATGCCGACAGTTGCCAGACCCTTGATCGGAGGCAAGGCGACCACGCCATCCGCCATCGCGCCATAGTGCCCGTGGCGAGACTTGAAGCCACCGTTGAAGGTTGCCAGCAAAATGCCCGGCTGCATGTCAGTGCTGGGGATCATCCCGGTTCGGGTTGGTTGCGGCGTTAAGGGGATCGGCTCGACGGTGCCCAGGACAAAATGCAGGCGCGTCTCCTGCAAATCGAAAGCCACGACGGCTGCGATGGAATACGGGCGCTTGGGGTCAGGCTCCAGGAACGTGCGATAGGCGACAGTAGCCCCATCGGAGGCTTGCTCATAGGGCGTCCAATAGCCCTCGCCGTCCAGTTTTCCGAACGGCGTGAGCGGTGGCAGTTCCCACGTAGACAGATTGCTGGCTGGCGTCGCAGTTAGGATCGTCGGCTCTGGCGTCGTCCCGCCACCGGAGATCGGCGCCAACGTCGCCTCGACGGGTGTGACTGTGGGCCATGCCGTTGCGGTGGGTGTCGGACTGACCAGGCTCGGAGACTGGCTCAAACTTTCGGTAGTCGGGGCATTTTCCGATGGGCTGGACAGTACCACAGTCTGCGTTGAAACGTCGGTTGGCGTCGCCGTCGGTTCCGCAGGAACGTTCGTTGGCGTTTGGGTCGCCTGCCGCGTCGGCGCGCTTTGCAACATGCTGCCGGGCGTGGCGCTTGGCTGGCTTGCCACTCCGCCCGCAGGCGTCGAAGTTGCCCCTTCCGACCAGGGAGCCGCAGGCTTGCGCAGGCCCAACCGGAACTCCAACTGCTGCGCCTGATCCTGGATATTCAGTGCCGTCGTCTCAAGCTGAGCTACGGCATCGTCGCCTATCACGTCCCGCAGCTTATCAATATTCTGCGCCGCGAACGCAGGGTCCAATATGACAATCGCCACCGCCGCGCAGACAACGACCAATGCAAACGCGCAAAGGGCGAGAATGATCTTCAACCATCGGGGTAGGCGACGGATACGTTTCAGTCCCAACTTCACTTAACTTCCTTCTAGACCACTCGACTACAAGGTCGCCCACAGGTCAAGGGGTCAATTATAACGCCGATGCTGCCCGATCACCCTACGTCTTATATGCGTTTAATGAGCGTCAGTCCCGATTCAATTGAATGTTCAGAACCAGTGGACTCTTGGTTTTATCCGTTACCGAAAGGCCCGGGTCGGCCTGAATGGGCAGGTAGCCACGCGCGAGGATGATCATGCTATACGAGAGATCGCTTGTGGTAGGCGCCAGCAGCTTCGACAGCGTAAAACGCCCCTCGGAATCCGTGTAGGACAGATCAAACACCTCGGCCATGTCCCAGTTAAATTCTTTGGCGTTGAAATTCGTTTTAAGCACGATGAACGTTACGCCTGGAATACCCTTGCCTGTGTCGGCATCAGTGATCTGCCCCTGCACCTGAACACCGGCGGTCTGTCCGAACGTCGTCACCGGGAGCTGGCCCAGACCAACTTTGGCGGTGGCGCTTGCCAGCACCTGCCCGCCTACCAGCAGCTCGGCTTTGTACGAGCCATCCGGCAGCGTGGAAGCGGAATCCAGGCTTAACCAGTAAGCACTGCCGTCCGGGGCGTCGGCCCAGGACTGTGTGACCTCAAAAAGGGGGTTGCTATCCACTGACCAGCGCCATGTCCAGGGTACGTCCAGTCCGAGCGCGTGCCAATCGAAGGTCGCATACAGTTTCTGCAGGTGCTGGCTGAAGGTCGTACCGATGATCCCGGCAGGTTGGTCGCCTTTCAGGTCAGAGGCGAAGCCGAGTTTGTCGAACAGGTCAGCTTTTTGGGCGGATTCAGCCCCGGCCATGATGAAGTCTGAGGTCGCGGCCAATCTGTCGCCCAGGTATAGCTCAAGCCGGTAGCGTCCCGGCTGCAAAGGCTTATCAGAGGCGGAAGCATTGACGGTTAGCTTGCCGTTGGCCGCGTCCTTCCAGGCTCCCTGGCTTTCGCTGACCTTGAGGCCCTGGTAGTACCAAACCTCGCGCCAGGGCTGGCCTGCGGCCATATTGTTATACACAAACTGCGCATTGATGGTATTGGCGATGGGAAGCACATTGCCCGTGCTGACCAGGATGCCGCTCGGCCCGACGCTCTGGTCAAGGATGCCAAACAGAATGTCCGAGAACGTCGGATCGCTACGCGCCGGGCCGCCCAGCGTGATCTGCGCGCTGGCCGAACGCACGCCCTCGATGAACAGGGAAAAGTCATAGGTACCGTTGGGCCAGGTCTGCGCCGTGCTCCCGATATACCACAGGCCCGATCTCCCGCCGCTCCACGTCGCCGGAGCCAGGCTGAAGGTTGGGTTTGGAACGCCGTCCAGTGACGTGCGCAGTTCGTAGATCAGGCCATCACGCATGTTGTTGTAGTCGAAAAACAGGTACAGGTGGCTTGTGCCTGCTGGCATTCCAGTGACGACCCCGGTTGGCATCCCGGCTGAATTGACGCCTGGCGCAAAAAACAGGCGGCTAAAGCTCGGCGGATCGCTGGTCGGCGCGTCGCTCTGTTGAGCAGGCTTGACTTTCGCGACGATGCCCAGGGTCGCTGCCAGCACCAGGCCGCGCGCCAGCCGGGATGGCCTTAGCGCGTTGATGAAGCCGCTGACCGGGATACAGGCGTCGTTTTGATCCACGTGGCCGTCGCCATTGGTATCCTGCACGTGGCGGCAGTCGAGCGTAGAGCCGCTGCTGCGCGCCGGTTCGATGGTCGGTATTCCGATGAGATTACCGTTGATGTCGTAGGCGCCGCCGCCGCTCATCGTGCCAGGGATAGCCGCGCTGGTCTTGATCCAGGCGTGATCCCCGACGCGCGCCTCGGCGGTGTAACCGCTGATGGTGGCCCGCACCACCTGGCTGACCGTATTGGAATTGGCCTGCTGATCGCCGGATACGTAGCCCACGACGTTGATCGTGTCGTCTAACGTGGTCGTTCCTGAATCGCCAATGGCGACGAAGGGTAAAGCCAGTGAGGCCGGGTCAATTGCCCTGCCGTCCAGTGTAGAGGTCACACGCAGTACGGCCAGGTCCCAACCCAGGTTGGTTTCAACCGGTACCGCGTTGTAAGTGGCGACAGGCGCTTCGCCTGTGCGGATCGTCAGGCCGATGACCACGCGGTCAGACTTGCACGTGTCGCTGGTCAGGGCATTATGCGCGTTGGTCAGGATCAAGCCATCGGCGCTGACCAGTGTCCCCGATCCGACACAAGAGATCACCGACTGGCCGAGTGAATTGTTGTAGACCTGCATGACGTAAACCGTCGCCCGCTGCGCGCGATCTGCGTTGAATCCCTGCGCTCGTACGGGCATACCTGCACTCAATGTGATCAGGGTAACGGCGCACACAAGCGCCACAGGTCTACGGAATAAGCGGGCATTCCTGCGCAATTTCATACACCATCAGCCCTCATGATTTTAACGACTGGATCAGCGAGGTCAGGAAGTTGTCAAAATAGTGATGGTTGCCATCAAACGTTTGCGAATCTGCCTGATAGGTGATGATGACGGCCCGGCTGCTGTGCAACACGATCACGTCCTGTGCTTCGACAGCGATGGGTACGGACTGTAGGAATTGATTCGTCTCTGTGGATACGTAGGCGTAGGTCATCTGGATTCCGTGGATGTCGTTGGTAAGCGCTACCGGCACGATGGACAGCGGACGATAGGCCGCGTAAGCCGTCGCACGGCTCATATTGAGCAGATCGGGAATATCGGAAGCGCGCGCCTGCGGCCCCACCGGGATCAGCGAAACCTGGAGGGTGGTCTTGAACGGGAGCGCCGAGGGGTCTTGCGCCCGAAACACGAAATCCAGCGCGCCGCCTACGGTCTTGCCTTCCTGTAGCAGCCAGTTGGTCGGGTAGCGTGCGCTGATGCCTGCCTCCTTGTTTTCAAAGACTTGCGTGGCATTCAGGGCCTGGTTGTGCAGTAGCGCGCCGCCCAGGACGCCAACCAAC
>DATGFK010000518.1:0-4811 GCA_035309185.1 Aggregatilineales bacterium | reverse complement strand
CGAAGTCGTAACAAGGTAGCTGTAGCGGAAGCTGCGGCTGGATCACCTCCTTTCTAGGGTTTGTTTGCTGGGCAAGCTCGGCACTGCCGATGGCTTACCAGCCAGCCCACGGTTGAGCTGGAGTACCCCTCCAGTTGCCAGTTGATTTTCCCTCCTCTCCTTCCCACACTCGTCGTGTATGTAGTCCTGTCACTATTCAGCCGTTAAGGGAAGTACGTTGGCTGATACCTTCCTTCACGGGTGATTAGCTCAGTTGGTTAGAGCACTCGGCTGATAACCGAGAGGTCGATGGTTCGAGTCCATCATCACCCACACGTTTTCCCCTGACTTCCCACGAAAACCAATAGCTCATCAACGTCGTAGCGCGAGCGGGAAAACATTAACAATGGATCGAGGGGGCGTAGCTTAATGGGAGAGCACTTCGTTTGCAACGAAGGGGTTGAGGGTTCGAATCCCTCCGCCTCCACAGAATCACAAAGGGCATTCCCAAATGAGGAATGCCCTTTGCGTTTAGTGTTTCCCGTTGGCGTTCGGCGCCGGGCTGGGTTCCAGTACCCTGTCTATTAGCCCATACTCGACGGCTTTATAGGCATCCATGTAGAAATCGCGATCCGTATCGCGCTCGATCACGTCTTTAGGTTGCCCGGTAGAGTCCATCAAAATTTGATTGATGCGCTCCCGCTGATGGACGATGAAGTTGGCGTGAATGACGAGATCGGAAGCCTGCCCCTGCACACCACCCAGGGGTTGGTGCATGTGGATGGTCGCGCTGGGCATGGCATAACGTCGCCCTTTGGTTCCTGCGGTCAGCAGAATCGTGCCAAAGCTGGCTGTCAGGCCAATGGCGTAGGTGCTCACAGGCGCGCGAATCAGCTTCATCGTGTCGTAAATTGCGAAGCCCGCGTTCACTTCCCCGCCAGGACTCTGAATGTACATTTTCACTTCGTTTTCGGAGTCTTCACGATCCAGCCACAATAACTGTGCGACGATCAGGTTGGCAATCTGATCGTCAATCTCTGCTCCCACGAACACAACCCGTTCTTTGAGCAGCAGCGAATAAATGTCGTAAACCCGTTCGCCGCGTCCCGTCGTCTCGATCACACTTGGAATCATCATCTCAACCCTCCCATTCCCACGAAATCTGGCTCGTAAACTAAGGGCAACCATTCCAAAAATCTGTCCGCGTGGATACCAAGCGCAGCCGCCGTGCAGCCGCCATTCAGCGTATAGGCATCCAGGCTTGACACGATCTCTGGTTGAATGGCGCCCTTGAGGTGCCGACGGGCGTATTGCAGGCGCTTCTTGATCGTCGTCACCGGGATAGACAGGATTTCAGCGATCTCCTGCTGCGAATAGTCATCAAAATAGTACAACTCCGTGACTACCCGTTCCCCCTCCGGCAAGCCCAGTACGGCCTCGCGGATGTGTTCGAGCCGTTCATGGTGCTCCATTTCCTCGACCGGATCGCTTTGATGCGGAGTTTCTTCCGGTAGTTCTTCGGTCAGGGAGATGGAAGGCTTGTCGCCGCGAAGCGCGCGATACGACGAGTTCAATACAATTTGCCTGAACCATCCTGGAAAAGCTGCGCGCTCCCGCAATTGCCCCAGGTGCAAATACGCATTCAGCCAGGCCTCCTGGACGGCGTCGTAGGCTTTGTCCTCGTCGTCGAGAATGAGTTGTGCCCACCGGTAGGCCGCGTCCGCAAATTCCGCAACCAACCGATCCAGGAGTTCGTCGCGCTCCTGGCCGTTCGCTTCCTGAACCTGCCGAACCAGATCATCAATTGAACGATCTTCGGTCATCTTGACTCCACCCATTGTGATTCACCTTGATTATAAGAGTCATTTAGACCGCGAAAGGTGATATTTCAGGGAAAGTTAAGATGCACTCTCACCCGATGGGCCGGTTTTGATGTCGGCGGGCGGAACTTCTTTGGTCTGTCGCTTATGATGTTCCTGTCGCATAAAGGCCAGGAACGGGTAGGCCAGCGCGGAAGGATCGATGTTGCCTTTTTCGAGGGCAGATTTATTCGCATCCTCGAAGTCCTGGTGCATCCGCTCAACTGTCCTGACCTGCACAGATGCCGGTTCTACGGAGAATAAGGCAATCAGAGTTGTGTAGTGGCCCGGCACAAAACACAGATATTGGTCATTCTCCATCGCCGTACTGCGCACGCCAGCCTTGAACAGTTCGCGTGCCGCTGCCCGATAGCTGCTCAACATTGGCACCAGCAAAGCCGGGTCAACGATGAACTGGCCGATGGTCTCCACCGGCGTCCCGCTCAGGTTATTGTAAATGCTCACACCCAGAACCTTCGCGGTCAGGCGTTTTTTGATATGAAAAGTATCTTCCCCGCCGCTTTCACTCAGGATCAATTTCAGATCCGCAGGCTCGGCCATAAGCTGTAGGGCCTGGGTCATCTGGCGCTGATAACGTTCGTAAAGGCTGTGAAACTGCGTGCGGTTGATCTCGCCTTTGGCGAAGTCTTCCACCACGCGCCGCATCTTGGTCTGCAACGTTTCGAGGAGTATCCTGGCCTGTTCAAGTTCTTCTCTGGCGGAGGGTGCGCTCTTGCTGTCATGAAGTTCAGTATAGTTCATAATGCCTGGATTATTCGATTAAATGTCTGAGATTTATCTATGGAACATTATAAGGTAATTCAAGGGATGCGGCGTAACAGTCCCCGATCAATGCGCCAGCATCCACCGTTTGAAGTCAGCGCTGAGCGCGTAGACTTCGCCACTGGGGCCTTGAACGTAACGATTGCCATCCGTGTCAATTTGCAACGCGCCCTGGTAAGAGGCTTCGGCGGCTGTGGCCCATCCGAGCCGATCTCGAACGCCCACCTGCCCACGCCACACAAGGCCAAAACCCCGCACGGGTTGAAACATACCTTGCGGCGCGGCAATCGTCGGGTCGCTGTCTGGCATCCCGTTTTGCCAGGTATTTGTGTACTGTCCCCATCGCAGCCTTCCACTGTCGAACGCGGCAAAGATCACGTTTCCAGGTTCAAAATAGATCATGAAGCCATGCTCGAAGGGCTGGTAGCTGGCTGATCCAGTCTGTTTTGCACTCAACGGACAATTGAACGGACGCGGCGAGAAGTACCAGGTCAGGGTACACGGCAAGGGTGTCGGCGTCGGGGGTGAGGCTGACGGGGTGATTGTCCGCGTAGGCCGGGGCGTGCGTGTCGGCGAGAGATACGGCGACGGCGTGAAGGAAGCCGTAGGTGTATCCGTAGGAGTCTCGGTTGGCGCTAGCGTCCAAGTGGGCACATAAGTGGGTGTCGGCGGTGCATCGGTAAGCGATGGCACATCCGTTGGCGTCTCGCTTGGCGTCAGGGTCGGCACGTCCGTTGGAATCAGGGCGCCTTTAGTTCCCGGCGCGATAGTCTGCGCGCTCAACAGATGCGGCGCTTCAGGCGTAGAGGAGCCACATGCGCTCAGGGTCACAAGCGCAAGCACCAGGAAGACAGGGCCACAGCGAGCAGAGGTCACGCGCATAAAGCCTTCAACTGGCTTGGACTTCATAAATTGCATAGCCATTGCTCTCGAAAACTTTTTGCAGGGCGGTGTACCCCTGTATCCCGTCAGCATCGTTTGCGATGACGTAGCGAATCGGGTCGCCCTTGTCGGCTTCTCCGCTCAGCAGGTATCGCGCCTCTTCCGGCGACATGCTCCCGGCCAGGAAGCGATCAACCTTCTGGCTCTTTTCTGCCAGGTTTAGCGTTTCTGGCCCATGTCCGATATAAGCTCGGAGACTCGTTCGTACCGGGAGATAGTTCCCGGTGTCGAAGCGGCACAAGACAATCTGATCAGTCTGGGCATGGCTGTTCAACCAATCCAGGGCCGCGATTTCCCCTGCGCTGTGAAAGGCAGGGCTTGCCAGGTCTGCCCTGGCCGCGAAGGTTATTCCACCGCTCAGCAGAACCAGGGTCGTGGGCAGCAGCAGCAACAGGAGGCCGATCACGGCTTGCCGCCAGACCAGGCGGGCGTATCGGGGTCTGCGCTGCACCCCCGAACCGATCCACCACAGCCGCAATCCCATCACGGCAAGGATACACAGCGGCACAAAAACCCCTTCCAGCAGGCGTTTCTGGACATTGATCGGTAGGTACACCAGGATAGGTGCTGCTATAACCCATGAAACTGGCAAAAGATAGACTATCGAGTGGCGTGCCCTGTGCCAGCCCCAGCGAATGGCGGGCAGGGATAGAAATGCCAGGATGCCATAGCCCACTACGTAATGTAATGGGTGAGGTGAGGGCAATACATTCTGGGCAGACCATGCCCCCAACACCGGGTTCGTCGCGAACACGTAGAAATTGTAGATCAGGTAGGGCAATGGAATCAGTGCGCCAACACAGCAGCGAAAGAATAACTGCCAGGGAAACGAACGCTGCCGAAGCCAGGCGGCCAGTCCCCAGGCGCCCAGGATCGCATAGAGAACTGCAATATAAAACGGGACGCACAACCCCATGACCAACCAGCACAGCCCTGCCAGCGCGGAAAAGGGAATCCAGCGACGAGGGTTCGGCAGCACGAAGGCATGGATCGTCAGCAGCAGGCCGCCCAGCAATGCGGCCCTCGCCAGTGCAAGGTGAGGCAGCCCATACAGCAGGAAGAATGTAAAACCTTCCGGCACGAAAAAATCAATCGGCTGTGAGCCAAGCCAATCACCCTGCCCGATGGCGATCAGCAGCCACCCCAGGCCGCCGCCCATGCAAATCAGCACGATTGCCAGCCAGCGCAGAGATCGCTTGACCAGGAAAGCCGCGACGAAGCGGTAGATCACGAGAATCAGCAGCAGGC
>DATGFK010000517.1:0-3453 GCA_035309185.1 Aggregatilineales bacterium | reverse complement strand
TGAGGCTGCAATATGCTAAGGCGTTCCTTTTTTGCGCGCAATGCCCGATCAATCCGCTCCAACCAACTCGCTTTGAAAAAGAGCGGATAGACGGAAAGCATCACGATAGAAAAGTCTGGGATCGACATCATCAGGCCAATGCCAATGTGCATCATGCCCAGGTAAACCAGGGCAACGACGGTTGCAGCGGGCTGAAAGACCGGCAAAAAGACCAGGAATATCCACGAGGTCTCGAAGATCACAACTATATAATTCATCAACTGAATGAGGCTGTACGGGACGTTGGCAACAAACCAGTTGGCGAGTGGCAGCGCAAAGGTTTTCAGGGACAGCGCATAGTACAGCGCATCACCGCTCCACCACGGCGCGCCTGTCAGTTTCGTGAGGCCGGAGAAGAAGTATACCAGCGAGAATTGAACTTGCAGAGCGCGAACCGGGAAGGCGAAGGTGGTACGCGGTTGTGCTTCAACCCGTAAATCCGCAATCTGTCGCGTCTGGCGATAACGATGCCAGCGTCGGCGGACGGCATCAATCGAATAATATTGAGCCAGCGGCATAAACATCATCCAGAAGCAGATGACCCGCATCAACACGTCGGCGCCGCTGAGGACGTAGGAGTTCCGTTCGTGAACTGACACCAGGAAAATGAAGCTCAGGATGCTCATCAGACGCGCACGGTAGCCGACCAGCAGCAGAAGGATCACGACAATCCAGACGATCCAGAACAAATACACTGACCAGGATTCGCCCAGGAAATCCATGATTGAAAACCGCTGGCTGCGTTCCACCGCCAGCATAAGACTGCGCGGGTAAAGTCCGGCGTCGGTGTACAGTATGTCGGTAAAAGGCAGATGGTAAAGCGCTACCTTGAGCAAAACAAGACAGAACGTGATTCTGAAAACGCTCACAGGGCGCGAGTCGAACTGTCCGAACCAGAACCTGGGATTTGCCGAATTGGGGTCTCGCGTGTTTGCCCTCATTATGGACTCCATGAGGATATTGGCGTACTTTTTTGTCGTCGGCCACTGGACGAAAGAGTTTCGGATCAGGGTGCTGTCAAACCGCTCAGGAACAGTTGTACCACCACAGATGCTCGTCGGTGAGCGGTTCTTCCGGCGAGCCGTAGGGTCTATTGGCGCGGCGACGGTAGACAACTTCAATGCGCTGCAAGTTACCCTCCGGGATGGGGGCAACTTTGTTATATTGGTTGCAATAATACTGCGACCAGGCGTTCAAAATGGCGCTGTTCTGTTCGGACTCGACATTTTCTTCCCATTTGCGCCAGTTGAAATCAACGCCAAAGCTATAGCGGGGAATATCCGTCTCGGTAGAAGGATCTTTTTGGGTGCGCACGTCCAGGAGCGGCCCATTTTCGAAAGTACCCTTCATGACGATGAAGCCATCCCAGCGGATCGGGTTGGGCGAGAACATATACCAGCCCTGGTACAGTCCGGTGTAATTCAAGACCGAAATGGCGGGCCGGGGCAGCAGTCCTTTGACGAGGTAGACGTTGTCGTAATTAATACTTCGACCGTTGTACCAGAACACGCAGATCAAGAGAATGACTTCGGTCAGGACAATTGCCAGCTTGCCCATCGTTGCCAGGGACACCCTTCGCCGGGGCGCCATACGAGAAATCGAGGCAGAGGCAGTTAGCATCGTCTCGGCAACGAGAGGCTTGCGGCACATCCACCAACGCGCAGTGCTGTTGATCGTTTTATCAACGTACGGGACGTTCAGCGTCCACAGCCAAAGGCGGCTAAGCGGAAAATGCGCGGCAACTGCTTTGAGTGCCTTGCGCCCTCGCAGTTCCTCGCCGCTTTCCGAGATCACCACCCCGCGCGGCATCCCCTGACTCGGATTCTCGTCGGCGATGCGCACTTCGTAGGGAGAAGTCACGGCCAGCACCAACCACAATGGATCGGTTGCGTCCTGTGGCCGGGACACGCTGAGTTGTTGAGGTTTCGCGCGTAGAGCCTGGTCAATCAGTTCCAGCCAGCTCGCCTTAAAAAATATGACGAAGCCGGAAAGCATGACCAGAGAAAAGTCCGGAATGGACATCAGCACTGCGATGCCGATGTGCATCAGCCCGACGTAAAACAGGGCGATGACCGTCGCGTAAGGCTGGAAAATGGGTGAAAAGACGAGGAAGAAAAATAAGGTTTCCAAGATGACGGTAAAATAGGTGCCCAATTGGATCAGGCTGTAGGGGATGTTCTTTACGAACCACTCGCCCGTCGGCAAGACCAAATCCTTCAGCGAGAGTGCATAGAACAGAGCGTCACCGCTCCACCACAGCGATCCCGAATATTTGATAGCCGCGGTGAACAGGTAAATCAGCGCAAATTGAATCTGGGCGGCACGGACAGGGAAGGCAAAAGTCGTGCGTGGCGTCGTCTCTACGCGCAGGTCTTCGATCCGCTGGGTTTGCCGGTAGCGCCGCCAGCGCCGCAGTACGGCATCCACAGAATAATACTGCCCCAGCGGCACGAACAGCATCCAGAAGCTCATGACCCGCAGCACCATATCGGAACCGCTGATGAGATAAGTATTGCGTTCCAGAACGGACACCAGGAAAATAAAGCTGATGATGCTGATCAGGCGCGTCCGGTAGCCTACCAGAAGCAACAGGATTACGACGATCCAGGCTGCCCAGAACAGGTAGACCATCCAGGCCTGGCTGAATGCGTCCATGATGGAAAAACGCTCGACACGCTCATAGGCCAGCATCGCCCAGCGTGGATAGACCCCGCTGTCGGTGTAAAATACGTTCGTGATGGGAATGTGATAGAGCGCAATCTTCAGCAAAATCCCAGCGTAGAGGATGCGGAGCACGCTAAAAGGGCGAGAGTCAACCTTCCCGAACCAGTAACTGGGGCTGAAACTATTGTAATTATGCTTTGTTGACGTGATGGTGGTCATTGCTACCGTGCTACCTTAATACTCGTTTTGCTATGTAAAGACAACACTCGCGTTGTTCAAAGTTAACGATGGAAAAAGGCGGACGGGGCCTGCTTTATTCCTATCAATTCCATCAGAATTGCGCTTACCGGCGGCGAATATATATCACGAGGCCAACGATCCCTAACGCGATTGCCATGCCAGCAATAATAAGCGAGGTGGTATCACCTAATGGCCCATGGGCCGTCGCGGAGGTGGACACGTTGCCGTTTTGATAAGCGATAACGAAGATAATCCCCACCAGAGCGACGACAAGAATAGCCGCAATGCTCGCTAGCCGTCGGACCGGGAACATCGAAAGCACACCCGACTTGCGGCGAGAGGAATAGCCCTGGGTATTCCACTCTTCCTGGAGGCGCTGGGTAAGTCGCGTACGGTAAGCTGCCGAGGGCATTGAAGCCGTGCGTGCCATCTGGTGAAGGCTCCTGACAAGTGCCGCCGCAGTCTCGTTTTCAGGCGAGACCTCTGCCGCATCTATGTCCTGTCCTGCCA
>DATGFK010000516.1:0-7829 GCA_035309185.1 Aggregatilineales bacterium | reverse complement strand
CCATGTAGTGGGCAGCGGCCTGAAGCCCGGATTAGGTTCCGCCGCAAGGAGCATTTCAATACCTCCGAAGGAGCAGCCGACCACCGCAAGGCGTTTTACGTCAACGTACGGCAAACTCTTGAGATAAGCCAATCCCGCCAGTTGGTTCGTCAAGTTGTGGGCCTTCCATGAGCTGTACCATGAGTTGAGCGGCTGCATCGGCCCCTTTCTGATTTCTTTCGGCTTTAAGCTGGTCGCCAATATATTCGCCTTCTGACAAGCCGTGTCCACGTCGCATGGGCGCAAAAACGACATAGCCTGCCGGAACAAAAATGTTGGCGACTGCATCGAACTCCGGGCCGGGGCCGGGGTTCTGTTCACTGCCGTGATTCCAGATAATGCCGGGGAAAGGCCCCTGCCCATCGGGCTTATACAGAAATCCAACCAGCGTGAGATTCCCGCTCTTGAAGGTCACGCGCTGTTTAGCGATATTTGGCGCCAGAGTTGGGCCTGCGCTTTCCGCGGGAGACGGCGTCGTCGTGGGCGACTATCCCCGTGTGATGCTCCAAGGCACGCCAAAGCTGAGCACACCAAGACATCCAATGAACACGATCCAGTAGACCATACGCGAACGAGCCACGTCGCCTCCTTTGCCCTTCCACGGCACAAAAAGTTTGATTGCTTCAGTCCAGCGTCTTATGGAAGCGGCGAGTTGCCAACACAATCAGGATGATCGAAAAGATGCTCAGGGCAAAAACCTCTGGAATTAGATACTGTAAGCCGACGCCCTTCACTACCAGGCTGCGCACAATGATCAGGAAATACGTTAACGGGATCAGTCGGCTAATGCCTTGGAGCACGATAGGCATTGCCGCAATTGGGAAGAAAAACCCCGACAAGAACATCGAAGGTAGCATGATGGGCATCGCCATCATTTGCGATTGCATCTGATTCTTGGCAACAGTAGAGATTAGCAAGCCAATGCCCAGGTTCGGCACGATAAAGAGAAAGGCCAGGGCAAATAGCAACGGTATGCTGCCGCGTATCGGGATGCCGAACCAGAAAGACCCCACCGCCAACACCAGGATGACCTCTACGATTGAAACCATAATGTAGGGCGTGATCTTGGCGACCATCAATTCCCAATTGCGGATCGGCGTCACGATCAACTGCTCAATCGTGCCCTGTTCACGCTCCCGAACGATGGCGAACGCCGTGAGATTCATGGTTGACATTGTGAGAATCATCCCGATCAATGCCGGAATCATATTGTAGGTGCTCAACAGATCAGGGTTGTACAAAACGCGCGTGCTGACCTGAACAGGCGGTACCTGTGCGGCAGTGACCACGCGGCCCGTAACCTGCTCGAAGCGCAAATTGGTGGCCTGCGCCTGGCCTACGAAGGTAGCCGCTGACATTGACGAACCGGCGAGGGTTGGATCTGAGCCATCAATGAGCACCGCTACCTGGACGCTGCGCCCCGCTTCAATGTCTTTGGCATAGTTGGGCGGGATGATGATGCCGACTTTGACATTGCCGCTGTCTATGAGCTTTACGATGTCACTCTCACTCTGGACAACATGATCAATGCCAAAGTAGCCGGTCGCGCGGTAAGCGTCCAGCAGCACGCGGCTGGCCTGTGACTGGTCTTGATCAAAGACCGCCGTCGAAACATTGCGCACGTCGTTGTTGGCTGCGTAACCCAGTAGTACCAACTGCAACAACGGCATCATGAATATTGACATCAAAGTGCGCGGGTCCCGGCGCATGTGAGTAAATTCTTTTCGCATCAACGCACGTAAGCGATGCATGAGAGTCTCCAAAATCCCCGGTCGGTTCGGTATTGCCCGCCGGATACTCTTTTAGGGCCTGCCGCTAATTTGCGCATGTGTGCGGCGGTAAGCTATCGGAATTGATCGCTTCAGACTCGACCCGATTGTCAGCCCTTCTTGAATTGTAAGGGTCATTGATGCGCAGGTCAACGCAAGACATCGCAATCTGAGCTTCCAGCATAAGGAATCTGGGAGAGGGTTTCCTCCTTGCAATGTCTGATCAAGGAGTTCCTCTGTAGAGAGGCGAAGGGTTGGGGTCAGGACTTCTTGGCGTGTTACAATCTGACAGGTAAGTTGATAACGATTATGACTGCCCTCGACGATTTGCTCACCACCATTTTTGATGGCAAGAAACCTGCGCTTTACCCAGAGTTTGAGGGTTGGGTACGGGGATCGCGCCGGTTCAAGGCATTTGCCATCAACTATCGTGCAAAAATCCACGCGAAGCTGAACCATGTGCGCGACGAAGGCGGTATGAAAGATTTACGCGCAGAACTGGAAACCGCCGCACTACTGTTGCGTGAACAACGATTTACGGTCGAATACGAAAGATATGCCGCTGCCAGGCAACGCGGCCCCGATTTCACTGTCACCTTCAAGACTCACACCCCTTTTAACGTCGAAGTCCGCCGTATCCGCAGTGTCGAATTGGGGGACGGGGACTCCGAAGCGCGCATCGGCAAGTTGACGGCAGTATTGTGCGATAAGGTGGGCCAGATGCCGCCGAGTATCGTCAACCTGCTTTGGCTGACTGCGGAAGGCGACATTCCCGAAGCCGACCTGACCCGGGCGATGACTGCCCTGCGCCAACTGGCAGAGCATAAAGCCGAAGACTACTTTACGCGGCGGGGCTTCAAGAGTGCCGCCCACTTCCTCAAGCAATACGGGCAGTTGAGCGGGATTGTTTTGCGTCAGTCGGGCAAGAATAGGGTCTGGCTGAATTCACTCGCACGGCACAAAACGCCGCGAGAAATTGTGACGGCGATCCAACGCTTAGAGAACAGCTAAATCACAAAAAGGCGACTGATATTCCGGTATGAAGGTTCAAAACGAAAATGCAATCTTTAGAATTGTGTGCCTTGCTTTACGCTGTGCGATACCCCAGCCAGTTACGTCTCAAGCTGCCTTGCACTACCCTTAGCGTCTACGCGAAGGGACGCTGCTGGCACGGACGACCAGGCTTGGTTCCAGCATCATCTGATGCTCGATAGGGCGCTGGTGAGCGATCTCGGCCAGTAGGAGTTCGACAACTTTACTGGCAATCACCCCAATCGGCTGTCGCACCGAAGTCAGGCCGATCAACTCGGCAACCGGCGTATCGTCGTAGCCGGTCAGCGCAACGTCGGTACCCGCTTCCAGGCTTAGCGTTTCAAGGTAGCGTTTGGCTCCAAACGCCATTATGTCATTGGCGCACACGATAGCAGTGGGCCGTGGTTTGCTGGAAAGTATTTGATGGGCCGCGTCGAAGGCGTGGTCAAACGTATTCGGTGTGTGGGCAATCCACGCATCGCGGCTGGTCAACCCGGCACCCTGGATGGCCTTGAAATAGCCTTCGGTGCGCACGTCACCGATCCGAAATCCCTCCGGCCACGAGATCAGACCGATTCGCTCATGGCCCCTGGACAGCAGATGTTCGATGACAAGCTGGATGCCACGCTGGCCGTCAACGTCTACGTATGGAAAATCCCACTCTTCATTGGAATGTCCGTATGCGGCAAAGGGGATCTTCATATCCATCAAACGCTTGACGCGCGGATCGTCATAAACCAGGTCAGATAGCACGAAACCGTCCACCCGGCTTGTATTGCGCAATTCCTCATAAGCCTTAATCCCGCTGTGCGGTGGTTGGGTAAAGGTGAGGATGTGATAGCCGCAGGATTCGGCGTACTGGGCAAGTTCGTAGAGAAAGAGATCGAGCAGCGGATTGCGGCGCACCGGGTCTTCAGCGACGTGCCAGGCGTAGCCGATCATGTGGGTTTCGCTCGTCTTCAGGTTCCGGGCGGTTGTGTTGGGGTGATAGCCCAATGCCCGGATGGCTTCGCGAACTTTTTGCCGCGTGGCAGGCTTGATCAGCGGATTATTGTTGATCACATACGAAACGGTTGATACGGATACACCGGCATAGGCAGCCACGTCGCGTATGGTGATGTTCAACACGTAATCCAGCCCTTTGACCGCCTCCATAACCGAAGTGTAATCCGTTTCGGTTACTTCCTCGGGCTTGGTCAACACCTGATAGACTGTTGCAACAGTGACATTGGCGCGTTCCGCCACATCTTTGAGCGTTGTCATTCCGATTTGCTCTTTCCTCTAATCTTATAGATCTCATGGCCCTTCGGTCTGGTCATGGGACTGTGGGGACTCCAGTATGAGTCCCCACAACGATTGGATTGAAATTCTACCCGTTAGTGCAAAATTTCAATCCCACTAATGAACGGATTGTCAGCGGTGCCTTGCGTGAAGGCAATCACGATCTGGCCGCTGCTGTTGGCAGTCGTCGTGAACGACTTGCTGATGGCTTCCTTGTTGCCAGCGGCAGCGAACACGTCGAAGTTGGTCAGCACTGATGCACCGTTGATGCCGACGTTGAAGGTGCGCTGTCCGACTGCCGTCCAGGTCAATTCGGCCCAGTGCAGGCGCACCACATAGTTTGCCAGCGGCGTCAGGCCCGTGATGGTGTAGGTGAAGCTCGCATTCCAGCGGCAGCTTTGATAGACCGCCTGGGGCGCGACGTTGCTATCCAGGTTCTTGCTGGTGTCAATGGCAGTGGAAGTATCCGAGAACTGGTTGCCCTGGTTGAAGCCAGTATCGGCAACGTAGGGGCTGGCTGCCCCACCGCCCGCGTTAATCGCCTGCACCAGCGTCAACGGAACCGGACTGGGACTGGGAGTCAGGGTCGCGCTCGATTGTAACAGAACTTCGATCCCGCTGACGAAAGGATTATCCGCTGTGCCTTTGGTAAAGGCGATCACGATCTGGCCGCTGCTGTTGGCCGTGGTCGTGAAGGACTTGCTGATGGCTTCCTTATACCCGGCGGCAGCGAACACGTCGAAGTTGGTCAGCACGGAAGCGCCATTGATGGCGACGTTGAAAGTACGCTGCCCAACTGCCGTCCAGGTCAGTTCGGCCCAGTGCAGGCGCACCACGTAGGTTGAGCCAGCCGTCAGGCCCGTGATGGTATAGGTGAAGTTCGCATTCCAGCGGCAGCTTTGATAGACCGCCTGAGGCGCGACATTGCTGTCCAGGTTCTTGCTGGTATCAATGGCCGTGGAAGTATCCGAGAACTGGTTGCCTACGTCAAAATACGAGTCAGCGACGTAATTGCCCGCTGCGCCACCGCCTGCGTTAATGGCTTTTACCAACTGTAGCGAGGACTGGGTCGGGCTTGGCGTCGGCGTTTGAGTGCTCGTGGGGGTAACGATAGGCGTATTGGTGGGAGGTTGAACAACCGTCGGCGATGGTGTCAGGCTAGGCGAAGGTGTCAAAGTGGCCGCAGGTGTTGAACTCGCGGTAGGCGTCGAGCTAGCAGTCGCCGTTGGCCCCGACGACCCGGAGAATACCTGAATCCCACTGATGAAGGGGTTATCAGCAGTGCCTTTGGTGAAGGCGATCACGATCTGGCCGCTGCTGTTGGCGTTGGTCGTAAAAGCCTTGCTGATGGCTTCCTTGTTGCCAGCGGCGGCAAACACGTCAAAGTTGGTCAGCACCGTTGAGCCGTTGATAGCGACGTTGAAGGTACGCTGCCCAACCGCCGTCCAGGTCAGTTCGGCCCAGTGCAGCAAGACCGTGTAGCTTCCGCCAGGGGTCAGGCTCGGAACGGTGTAGGTGAAATTGGCGTTCCAGCGGCAACTTTGATAGACCGCCTGGGGAGCCGGATTGCTGTCCAGGTTTTTGCTGGTGTCAATGGCCGTCGAAGTATCCGAGAACTGGTTTCCTACGTCAAAATAGGTGTCCGCAACCCAACCCGGGCTGACTGCCCCGCCACCTGCATTAACGGATGCAACTGGCGAGCCTGGCACCGGCGTGTACGTGGGGGTCAGGGTGAAGGTTGGCGTGAACGTTGGTGTCTTGCTTGGTGTCAGCGTGGCCGTGTTGGTCGGGCAGCCGGACGGAGCGCAGGGTGTGTTGGTTGGAGTTGGCGTGGCGGTTGCCAGTTGCGTATAGACCGGGGCGGGCCAGGGGCCGCAGTAGGGCGTGTCGTTGATCCAGGTGCTATTCCCGGAGCCTTGATTGATTGCGAACCCCGTGCCAACGCAATTGTAGATCGCGCTGTGTACCGAAGTTTCCGAACCGATGTTGTTTCCCGTCAGGCTGCTGAAGGATGCAGCGCCCTGGGTATGGATTTGCAGAGCGAACGTGCCGGTGCCATTGATGTTATTGTTCGTGAAAGTCACGTTGCTGATCGGACCGTTGCCGATGAACTGGACGGCTTCGTAAGAACTGTCGTCAAACTCGTTGTTGCTGACGTTGACGGCTGCGGTTATGGCCGAATTGTTTGAATACAGCCACAGCGCACCGACGCCAAACTGCCAGTTGGGGTCAAGCGCCCCTGAGCGCACCGTCTGGTTGCCGGAAACGGTGGTCGTACCGCTGAGCGGGACCGCATTGAAGTCGTTGGCGACGTGTAAGCCTCCGCCTTGCGTATGCGCGCCATCCATGACCAGGTCGTTGGTCATGCTATTGTTCTGACCGCCGTAGAGGGAAATATCGCTGGCGAACGGTACGTCCTGCACGGTGTCGTGGTCGAACGAATCGTTGGCATCGGCATTGATTTCGCTCCACATCGCAAGGCCGTCGTCGCCGCTGTTGCGCACAGCCGTATTGGAGACTGTCGAATTGGTCACGCCGTCGTGGAAGTTAATGCCGTCGGCCATCAGGTCGCGGATGCGCAGGTTCTGGATGGTGAGGTGATCCATCGGGCCATCCAGCCACAATCCACATTTTGTATGCTCGATCCAGATGTTCTGAATGGTCGAATTGGAGAACGCGCCGCCGATGCCATTGTCCTGGTCACCGTCCACGCGCTGGTTGTCCTCGCCCAGAATCATAAAGTCCGACAGTTTTACATTCTGGCTGGCGGTAGAAGCCTGGACACCGGTGACGCCGCTGGGCAGATAGTTGCCGTATACGCCCACCGTATTGCTGCCCGAAGGCGACGTGAAGTGCAGGGTGGAATACCACATACCCGCGCCCTGGATGGTCACGTTATTGACACTTTGAATCTGTCCGCTGAGGGAATAAGTTCCCTGTGGGATATAGACACCTTTGCCCTGGGACGTGCCCGCATTAACGGCGCTACGGATGGCCGCTGTGGAGTCTTGCGCCCCACTGGGATCAGCGCCATAATCCGTGACGGACAAATAGCCGGTTGGCTGCGGAATGGGCGCTCCGACTTGCTCAAAATCTGCGATGTCAATGGTGTAGGACGGGGCTGTATCCCCCGAATCCATCTGGAAACGCACTTTCGTGCCAACGGCCATTTGTCCAGTTAGCCGGTGGACTTCGTCGTACATCTGGAATGGATTGCCATCGCCAGGATTGTTGGTGAATTGGTAACCGCCATAGCGCCAACCATAATGGGATGTGAGCGTGAGATCCGTTTGGCGCTGACCGCCAATGTACAGACTGAGTGGCGCTGTGATCCCGGCGCCATTCGATGAATCGGGGATGCTGTAGCGCAGAACGATTGAGTTGGCCTGCTGTGGCAGGGTAAACTCAACATACTGGCCCACGGAATTTAACGTGATCGCCCGTCGTCCTGTTGCTTCCCCGGCGAGCGTATGGGCTGCGCGGCTTGACCCGATGGCCGTGCCGTTGGTTGCGGCGTTTACTGCATAAAGTTCAACATAGGGGACGGGAGCGCCTGCCCCGCCCGCTGCGCGGGCCGTATTCGGAGTTGGCGTGACAAACGATAGAGCTAGAGTGACCGTAAGGATTGCGATGACGACCAGGATGCACTTATAAAATACTTTCATGGGGACTGACCTTTCGCGTACTAAACTTGCCAATATCTCTGCA
>DATGFK010000515.1:0-4764 GCA_035309185.1 Aggregatilineales bacterium | reverse complement strand
GTTAGCCCTGACCTGCTCACACTCAGCGCCCATACCCCGGCGGGTCTTTTCAGAGGTATTCAGACCATTCGGCAGCTTTTGCCCGCCGCTGTCGAAAATGCAGCGCCCCAACCTGGTCCCTGGACGATAGAGACTAGTGTCATCCGTGATATTCCGCGTTTTGCCTGGCGCGGTTTTATGCTGGATGTCGCGCGCCACTTCTTTGGAGTGGACGAAGTCAAACGTGTCATAGACTTGATGGCCTATTACAAGCTGAATCACCTTCATCTACACCTGTCCGACGACCAGGGCTGGCGTCTCGCCATCAGCGGCTGGCCGAACCTGACCGCGACGGGCGGCAGCACGCAGGTTGGCGGCGGGACAGGTGGCTTTTACACGCAGGATGATTACAGCGCCATTGTGAAATATGCCCAGGCGCGCTACATCAGCGTGGTTCCAGAAATTGATATGCCAGGCCATACGAGCGCCGCCCTGGCGTCCTACCCCGAATTAACTTGCACCGGGGTCGCGCCTGGGCAAAATACGGACACAATTGCGCAATCCGCTTCGCTATGCGTCGGTAAGGACATCACCTATTCGTTTGTCGGAGATGTGGTGAAAGAACTGGCCGAACTCACGCCCGGCCCGTATATCCACATCGGCGGCGACGAACCTTCCTCGACACGCCCAACCGACTACCTCAACTTCGTAAAGCGGGTGCAAGCTATCGTCAAAACCAACGGCAAACAGGTCATCGGTTGGCAGGATATTTCGCAGAGTACCCTTCTGCCAGATACGGTCATTCAGCACTGGAACTGGGATCAACGATCGATCACGCTCCAGGGTGTCCAGCAGGGCGCGATGGTCATCCTGTCGCCGGTTCCCCTTGGGGAGCGCTACGCCGGTTACGTCTCCGTGCAAGCGGGTTATCAGTGGGAACCCTCACTTCAGATTAAGGGGCTTACCGAAAGCAGTATCCTTGGAGTCGAAGCGCCGCTGTGGACTGAGATCGTCAGGAGCCGCGCCGACCTGGATCGCATGACCTACCCGTGGCTTCTCGCTTACGCGGAAATCGGTTGGTCGCCGCCAACAGGGCGAAACTGGGATGAGTATCGGGCACGGCTCGGCACGCATGGCCCTCGCCTAACAGCGCTCGGCGTAGACTTTTTCCGCTCGGCAGAAGTCTCGTGGGGGCAGTGATCGGCCTGGGTTATGGATGCAACGATAATCCTTTTACGATCTGGTCAACATAGTCATGCACATGCCGCGCAAAGCGGTGGGTAACAAACTGCGCATGGATAAACTCGATCCCGTATACATCGGGCCGAGCATAGAAGTACGCACTGTCTTTGACCTTATGGGAAGACATGAGAATATTTTACTGAAAGAGAGAAGGCGGCGCACAGACGCGCTATAATCGGAATCCTGACCTTACTTGCAGGAGAATACAATATGTTGCGGAAAATGATGTACTTCGTCGGTGGCAGCCTCATTGGGGCGGTTGCAGGCGTAACGATAGGATTACTGTTCACACCGGCTTCTGGCGACGATATACGCGAGGGCGCACGGGGACGTGTTCAGAACGCTCTGGCCGAAGCGCAGGCTGCCAGCGCCATACGCCGCGAAGAGCTGGAGGCGGAACTCGCGGCAATGACGCAGAGCGCTGCCTCGACTTCTGAATCACGGTGAGTCATGGTTCGCCCTGAGATCCCCTACAAAGATAAACCAGGCATTATCCCCGACGAGCCGATGGATTCGGCGGGGCGCAAAATTTTTATCTACTACCTCTCGCGGATGCTCAAATATGAGACGGCGGTGCGCGAAAGCGACGATCCCGAAGGCGTCCACAGCATGCGGGTCTCAATCCGTCGCCTGCGTAGTGCGCTTAGTACCTTCGAGGACTATTACCGCCTGCGGATCATCAAAGATTATCGGAAAGAATTTCGCGGAGTCGCTACGGCCTTGGGCGAAGCTCGTGACCTGGACGTGGCGATCCACGCAGGTGAATTTTACGCCGCAACCCTGGACATGGAGCATCGAGCAGCCTTTCAAGGACTGCTGGATGCCTGGTCAGCACAACTTGCCGCCAGCCGGGTTACGCTGCGAACGACGCTGAACGGAACTGCCTACGCCGATCTGGTGGATCGCTTCGCCGTTTTTGCCTCCACGCCGGAGCGCTATGGCAAATCCCCGGACACGGACGAACCAGAGCCGTACCTTGTGCGCCATGTCGTACCTATGCTGGTCGTCGAACGCAATGCGGCTGTGCGCGCTTACGAGCGAGTTTTCGAGGGGGAAGACCTTGATACGCTGCACCGACTGCGCATTGAAGCCAAGAAACTACGCTACGCGCTGGAATCCTTTGCAGAAGTGCTCGGCTCCCAGAGCAATCAAGTCGTGAACATGGTCAAAAAACTACAAGACGATCTTGGTGCGATACAGGATACTCGTACGGCGTCCAGCAGGATTGTGGAGTACGCTGCCACTGCCACGCCAGCCAGCGCCAGCGCAGCTCTGGAATATCTGCGGGTGCGGAAAAGCGAAAGGCGTCATTTGCTCAGGGCGGCGCGGGCCACCTGGCGGCGCTTCAATCAGAAATCCACGCAACGCGCCCTGTACAAAGCACTCGACTCGCTCTTGTAGCGAATAAGATGGGCACAAAGCGTATGCGCGTTTACTTTTAGTTGGTGGCCGGCCAGATCACTTTGCCCGTGTGGTCAATGTAGCCCAGCTTACCGTCAAGCCGCCAGCCCTTCATAAAAATCCGGGCCATAGCTCTTGGCTGGCTCATACGTAAACGGCGGGACTTCCGCAAATTGGGGTTCGATCACCATCTGTCCCGTTTTGTCTATGTAGCCGCATTTGTTCGCAACGTCCACCGCAGCCAGCCCTTCGCTGAATGGATGCGCGACATCGTACTGGGGCGCGATGATGAACCTGCTCTTTTGATCAACATAGCCCCATTTCATGCTCATTTCAATCGCAGCCAGCCCCTCGCTAAAATCTGCGGCGCTGTCAAATTGTGACGGGATGACAAGCTTGCCGGTTCTGTCAATATAGCCTCATTTGTTGGTGTCCATATCCCAAACCGCGGCCAGTCCTTCGCTAAAGTTGCTTGCCCTACCCTTGTGATGTAACTCGATTGCCAGTTTGCCGGTCAGGTCAATATAACCGAAGCCATTTTGCCAAAGCTGAACCAGTGCCATGCCTTCACTAAATTCATTAGCGTTCTGAAATTGAAACGCGATAACAATTTTGCCCGTGTGGTCTATCTAGCCTGCCTGATACGGGCTTCTATCACTGACATAAACCGCCGCTAGTCCCTGGCTGAACGTCCCCAGTCAATAATATTGGGTTCCACTTGTTGGAACTGGATGACGAGTCGGCCCGTTTTGTCAATCCAACCATTCTTGCCACCCTGGAAGGCAACCGCCAATCCATCAATGAAATCGCCAGCGTGATCATATTGCGGCGCGATAATGATTTTGCCCGTCCTATCAATGAATCCGTATTTGCCATTGTCATCATTAACGACGAGGGCCAGGCCATCGCTGAATCGCTGAGCAAGGCCGAATGTCGGCTGAATTACTAACTTTCCAGTAGTATCTATGAAACCGTAGCTGCCGCCGACCTGGACCGGCACAGGGTAGAAGTCAGATGCAGCATCTGGCGTCGAAACCGGCGTCGCCGTCATTGTTGCCGCTGCGCCCAAGACCAACGACACGTATTTGGGCATGGTCAGAAGGGCTATTAGCGCTACGACAACCACTGCCCCAATGGGAGGTTACTTGATTGTTTTCCCTGCTTTGACATCATCCAAGATTCTGTTTTATGGGTAACTCTCATCATACGGATTGAGCGTCAATAGATCGTCAAATAGGCATCAGGGCATCATAGATCGTCACGTAGCCCCGGCGTAGCAGTCGAGGACGTGTATCTACGGCGTATCCAAAAGTGGATCGCAGCAGCTTCGCCGCCGCGATCCACTGTCTTGTCCCATGCAAGCCGAGTCCCCTGCCCAACCAATACGCCTCCTGCCATGCCTTGAACAATCGTTCCAGCCCATCCTCTCGCATCCGGTGGATCAGACGTTTGGGCAGGATGGCCTGGAAGTCGGCAGGATCGAATGGCGCTGAGGATTCTGGAGTGTGACGCAGCTTCGCCGCAAATACGATAGCCCGATGCCTCAGAGCTTGCGCCTCACGAACGTATAAATCAAAGACGGCCAGGCGTCCACTGGGATTGCTTGTTCCCTCGATCAGCACGCCGCCATACTCCAGACCCGGCGCTATTGCTGCCAACGCAGGGCTAACCTCGCTTTCCTCATACTGGCGCAGCACGTTGAAACAGCGCACAATACGCGCTGTTTGCCCGGTCAAAACATCCGCCAGATTGAAACCACCCAGCCGGAAATCAACCTGTGGCGGATTGGCAAATGGTAAGGCGCCCTCAACGCGAAACGGATCGATCTCAATGCCCAGGACTCGCAAACGCGGATTGTGGGGAAGCCAGCGTTCGCGCATTTCTAAGGTCGTCCAGGGATAGGCGCCATAGCCAAGATCAACTACCAGCGGTGAACCGTCGGACAGAAGCCAGGGCATCGCCAGAATCACGTAAACATCAATGCGGCGTAATCGGTTTAGGGCAGTTTTGCCACGTGTGGGCTGGCCCAGGGGCCGTTTGTGGAACATAAACGCGCAATTATACAACGCGTGTTACTGACTATTCTCACTGACCGATCCTCGCGTTTGTGACCTTACCTGGAAGTCGTGAGCGCTAGGGAAA
>DATGFK010000514.1:0-2532 GCA_035309185.1 Aggregatilineales bacterium | reverse complement strand
CAGCTACGTGTTACGCACCCGGTCGCCACTCAAACCTTGCGGTTCGCGTTCGACTTGCATGTATTAGGCACGCCGCCAGCGTTCATCCTGAGCCAGGATCAAACTCTCCGTATTTTCGCTCGGAGACTCGAACAGTCTCCACTCAGGTGGGTCTCCCCATCTGTTCCTTTACTTCGCTCCGCTCCAGCTCTCTTACCACGCTCTCGCTGTGCTTGCTTCCTGTCACTATTCAACTGTTAAGGTGCTTCCAGGGGACAAAAAACCGGTGCTTTTGGCGACCGGCGCAAGGGGAACAAATCTGCAAGATATTTCAATGCGCTGTGACGATTTGTATCCCTTTTGCCTCCTGTTTCGCGGCACGTTTCATCACACGTTCCCGCGGAGTGGGGGGAAGTATAGCACCCCGAAAATATTATGCAAGGGGCAATTTTTGGGAAAATTCGACATTACCGACCACGCTTCTAAATTGACCCTCCTCAGCAACGCGGGTACACTTGGGAACATGTCCATCTGATGGGAGGAACGCCCAATGTTTGGAGCGCGTAAAACGCAAAGTACGCCGGTCTCAGCTACGTCTTCGTCGTCCAGTATCACCGGCGGCAGCGGCCAGGGGACGCCCAAGGAATCACGCGAGTCGCGCGAGTCACGAACGCCCGTAGGCTACGAAACCGTTGTCGGCGCGCATACGACGCTCAAGGGTGAATTCAAAGCGCAGGCCAATGTCCGCATTGATGGCAGTTTTGAAGGCGGGCTGGACATCGAAGGCAATGTCCTGATCGGCGAGACCGCGCACATCATGGCCGACATTCAGGGAAGGAATATTTCGATTGCGGGAGCGGTACGCGGCAACGTCAGCGGCACCAAGGTTCAACTGATGCGCACCGGGCGCGTGTGGGGTGATATTTCCGCCAGCAGCCTCTCAACCGAAGACGGCGCTTACATTGACGGAAAAGTGACGATGGTCGGCCACCCGGCAGGGCTTGCCGGGTTCGAACCGGCTGGATCGCTGCCCGCGCCTGAAGTCAGCCTGCTACACCCAATTGCCGAGGACGCCGAGAGCGGCGAGCCAGTTGAAGCTGAATTTATTGACGACGAAAAAGTCCCGCGCAAAGACGACAAAGATAGAGACAAAAACAAATAGATTGCACCTAAATTGCCGCACAGGAAGATCAACTATCCCAGGTGCGATCATAATTTATTTTAAGCTTATCCAGGATCGATTGCTCCAGGTCAATGCCGCTGACCGATGCCAGTTGCATCAGGTAGAGCGCTACATCCGCCAACTCTGAAGACAGCCCGGCCCGCTCGATGTTGCCCAGGCTTTCGGGCGTTTTGTCGCGCCACTGGAAGTGCTCCAGCACCTCATTGGCCTCCAGGCACAACGAGATCGCCAGGCTACGGGGAGTCTGCGGATGGGGCGATGTCTCCTCGTACCAGCCTTTGGCGCGGACAAAATCGTTCATGGCCTGCGTCAATTCTGCGACTGTCATCGCCATTGTGTTTCGCCCCAATCCTTCAAAGTGTGACGCCCATCGGATCATGGTTCTCAAGGCGGGGATTGTAGCACAGGCGTCACCAGGGGCGATGAGCAAGAGTCGCACCGATTAACCTCCACCATGCCCCTTAGGCCCATGTTTTCCCCACCTGCCGCATGACTCGGTGGCCCATCGCTTCCAAAAAGGGTTGGCAGATAGGGCCAGTTCCGGGCCAGTCTTCAAAGGCGAGCGTAACTGCGAAATAAGGCCGCTGGTACCCGATCAAGAAGGGCGCTGCCTATTTTTCTAACTCCGCTCATAATCGCTCGTGGCGGGTCGCAGAATGACTGCTCTGTTCTGACAGCTTGATTTTATTGGCCCAGTTCGCGTAATATTACTGAAGAAGATTTACATTTCAGCACATTAGTGAGAAACAGCTATGTCCACTGTGACCGCTCCGGCAATGACCACACCCGGCGATAGTTACGCACGTATCCAACAAGTACGTCTGGTTTCATGGATACGTATCGTTGGTGTGAGTCTCTGCGTGCTATGGCTCGTACTGGACATCTGGAATATACCGGGTCTGTATCAGGCCTGGAACCAGGTTTTAACTTCGGGGGATTTTCACTACGCTTCCGTGCTAACTGCCTGGCGAGTCGCGCCGGAAACGATTAGCGCAGTGATGACTGCAATATTCGACATCCAGGCTTTGGCGTATGGCCTCGTGGCCCTCCTGGTTATCTGGAAACGACCCTTTGATCCTGTAGCGATCCTGGTCATGATTGCCATGCTCGGCTTTTCCATACGGTTTCCACAATCGGACCAGCCGGTATTGTATTTCTTGTACAATGTTGCCTATTTTGCATCCCTGGCCGCGATCTTCCCAATGATTTGCGTATTTCCTAAAGGAAAATTCAGGCCCCGATGGTTGCGCTGGCTCGTGTGGCCCTATTTAGTTGTTGCCCTGGTCTATACATTCGTGCCACTGCGAGAACTTGATGCGAATTTGCCGACTATCTTTTATATGGCGATTTTGCTATTCTGCTGCATTGGA
>DATGFK010000513.1:0-3633 GCA_035309185.1 Aggregatilineales bacterium | reverse complement strand
AATCTCGCGGCCAGGCGTTGTGCTCTCGGTGATGCTGCTGAAGATTGATGTATTCACAAACCGGTCCGGCGTGCCCAGGTTTGTGTGATTCAGAGCGTTGAAGAACTCTGCACGCATTTCGAGTTTCGCATCCTCTTTTAGGGTGAAGCTGCGGACCACACCCAAGTCCATGGTCTCCAAGCCTGGGCCATACACAGAGTTGCGGCCTGCATTGCCGAACGTGTAGGCGGCCGGCGTTTTGAAAGCCGCGGGATTGAACCACTTGGTCGCGCTGTGCGTGCCGGAGGGGAAGACTGACGCACCGGTTACGTTGGCGCGTATCGGGTTTTCGCCGACGACGGTTCCGGCATTGGCCGTGTCGCCGAATACCGAGACAGTGAATGGGAAGCCGGTTTGCAGTTGGAACTCCATTGAACCCCGCCAATTGCTGGTGAGGGCGCGCGCGAGATTCGACCGATTCCATGAAGGCGGGTTGTAGACCGCGCTCAGGGCGAAACGGCTCTTAATGTCGCAACCGGGGCCTTTTTCCGCACTCAGGTTGTTGTTGTCCTGCGGAGTGGCGGCCTCGAACATCGGCGAACGGAAGTCTGGAGCGTTCTCAAGCGATTTTGCGAACGTGTAGTTGGCCAGCAGGCTGAGACCGCGGGAGTAACGGCGCCGAACATTGACGTAGCCGGCGTCGTACCAACTCTGCGATGTGTTCTCGAGCAGGTTGATGGTGCTGACCGGAAATGTTGTGCTGCTCACATTCACATTGGATGGGAAAGTTGTGTTGGCGACGAAGCTGATCTTCGGAAACGGCCGGCGCGGCTGGATGAGGCCCGGTCCGGGCAGCGCGTTGTTGATCAGGTGTGAGCGCTGCAGGTGGAACCCGCCGGCGCCAAGGTATCCAACTTCAACGGTTGTCTGACTTCCCAATTGCTTTTCAAGGGAGGCGCTCCACTGCTGGACGTACTGTGGTGGCGCGTGCAACTGCAGGGCTGTGAAGCTGACGGCGGTGGTTCCCAAAACCGGCGCAGGGAAGTTGAAGGTGTTGATGCTGGGGATAAAGGGATCGCTCTGCGAAGTCTCGGAGAAGACGTAAGGAACGTTATGGCGCTGGTTGCACCATGTATTCATGTCGACCGGCGTATAGAAGATACCGTATGCGATGTGCGCAACGATACCCAATTGCGGAATGCTCTGCGCAAGCCCCAGCCGCGGAGCAAAGCGAGCCAGGTTTGGATACATCAGTCCGCGCGGATACCCGTTCTGTCCGCCGATAAAGACTTGCGGTGTTCCGGTGCTGAGGTCGAGGTTGCTGTTGGTGTAACGGATATCGACCAGCGGGCTCATGAACTCGTAGCGAAGGCCATACGTGAGTGTTGTGGAAGATGTGAGCCGCCACGCATCCTGCGCGTACCCGTCGGCATACCATTGGCGAAGGTTCATTTGCGGTACGCCCACCTGGCCCTGGCGCGCTGCGGGCAGCCCAAGCATGAAGCTGGCAAGCGCCGATCCTGATTTGCCATCATTGAGCGCGTGCGCGGTGGTGTAGCCATTTGTGAACTGGTAGTAACCTCGATTTTGGAAGAAGCCCCACATCGGCCAGATGAACTTCTGATACGCCACACCATATTTGGTGCTGTGCCTGCCAATTTGCCAAGTAAGCGAGTCGCGGCCTTCGACGACGGTATCCCATGCTTTCATCGGCGTGGCCAGGTAGTTGTCTCCAAGAGGGGAATAGCCTTGAACGTTGAAGTAGGGCGCGCCCCACGCCGCCGGACCGCCGAAGCCGGTTCCGGTAATCCCAAGCTGACTGACAATGTCGTTGGTGTTGGCGCTCTCGGTGGTGTGCGCCATAGCCAGACGCGAGACCGCAACCGAGGCCATGTTAACCGCGTGGTTTGAGATTACGTGCGTCCACGCCAACGTTGCCTGCTGCGAGAAGTTGTCGTGATAGAAGCCGAACCCAGGCAGACCTTCCGGCATAAAACCGTATTCGCTTCCGGCGGAATAACGGAACAGTGCCGTATCGCCCCGCGCGAAGTCGTGATCGATGCGGAACGAGCCCTGGTCGTTGGTCGTGTGTTGTTTACGGCCATCCAGGTAATTGTTGGCGTCATTTCCTGCGCCAAAGACGGTGGGCTGCCCCATCATTGTCATTCCGCCCATGTCCATGGTGTTGGGCAGTGGCGTGTATTTGTTGAGCATGATCGAAGCCGCGCTGCTGATGCGATTCGGTGGAATCACATTGAGCTTGCCCTGGTAAGAGAACTGCTGACGAAGATATTGTGGATTGGTGGGGCTGGGCGGCAAACTGGCGTTGAAACTTGGATTGGGCGCCGTGGTGGCTGGGTCGTAGATGTCCACGCCACTTGCACTGAAATCTCCCCCGTCTTCGTCCTGGGTTGGGACGGTGTCCACCATGACCATTCTTTGAGAAAGTCGCAGACCCTCGTAGTTCCCGAAGAAGAATGTTTTTCCGGCAATGTGAAGCGGTCCGCCGAGGGATGCTCCAAAGTTGTTCTGAACCAGAAACTTCATGCCGTCCATTTCGTTGAAGGACTGGGCATCCATAGCGCCGTTGCGCAGAAACTCATAGGCCGTTCCGTGGAACCGGCTCGATCCGGAGCGGGTGACGATATTAATCTGTCCGCCTCCGGCTCCGCCCATCTCCGCCGAGTAGCTGCCTGTCTCCACTTGAAACTCTTCGACCGCATCAGGAGAAGCGCTGAAGTTCTGCGCGCTAAATGTGGGGTCGGTATTAGTGGCGCCGTCGAGCAGAAAGTAATTCGCGTTGGGGCGGCTGCCTCCGATGCTTACTGCAGAACGCTGGCCGGGCCGCCAGTAGAGTGCGTTCATGTCGCCGGTCGCGGCCCCGTGACTTAGATGGGCTCCGGGAACAGTCAGCACAAGGTCAATTAACATGCGGCCATTCAGGGGAAGGGAATCGACGGAATGTTGATCGACAACGGCGCCGACGCTGGCGTCCTGAGTCTTGAGCAATTCGCCTGACGCCTCGACCTCGACCGTTTCTGCATGTGCACCTACTTGCAGGTGCAGGTCGAGCGTTGCCTGTTCGCCGACTTCGAGGTTGAGAGTCTGAACCGCCTGCTTGAAGCCTTCGCGGTCGACAGTCAGGGTATACGTGCCTGGCTCCAGGCCCGCGATCTCGTAGAGGCCAACGTCATTCGAGACAACTTCACGGCCTGCGCCTGTATCGCGGATGAGGAGATGGACCCGTGCTCCGGCGACAGGGCGGTGCTGTGGATCGAGAATGGATCCCCGCACGACCGCGTAGTTGCTTTGTGCATGGACTGCGAGCGCACCTGACAAGATGCTCAAGAGAAAGATCGTAATCCGTCTGGTCACATTGCCTCCGGGGGAAGATTGCTCGATCGCATGTCTGGCCCTGGCTTGAAGGCTGTTCGATCTGCGGAAGATGACCTCATCAATGCATATGTTTCTCTGAATGAGTGAGATCAAGCCGACAGATGACGACGTAGACCGGAATCGAGAAGAGTTACGAAGAACAATGTCCTGAAAGGGGCAGGATGACCGGTCAAATTGATAAACCCATCCTGCTCGCGCAGTTGGGCTTTTGTCATCCCCAGATCTGTGGAGTGGCGCCTCAACCTTTTGGTTGAGGTT
>DATGFK010000512.1:0-8441 GCA_035309185.1 Aggregatilineales bacterium | reverse complement strand
TGCTCAAGGCGCCACCCACCAGGGATCGTCGCTCGTCTACCCGGTAGGCAAACAGCCCGTCTGGCACATTCGCGGGAGCGCCGGGAACGACAATTCGCAATGCAGCGCTCGTCCCAACAGACAGCGCAATGCGGGCAGGATCGGTACAGCCCGCGCCCAGGTTTGAGGCCGCGCCGTCTCCCACTGCGGGGAACCAGTAAGCTTCGCGCAGGGCAGGCCACCGATCTGCCCAGCCACCGAATAGTCCTTGCAGCGGCTCGCCGGAGATCGCGCCAAGTTGATCGCGGCGAATGGGCAAGGTTGCCAGAACTGTCGCATCCCAATCGAGCGTGTGCCGGTTCAGCAAGCCAGTCCAGGAGGCGGCGCTGGCACTCACGCGGCGCTCCCCGAAGAGTCGTAGGAGCATCCACTCGCCGAGCGTAAGCCAGTAAGCGGTGCGTTCAAAGAGCGCTGGATCACTCTGCCGAAGCCACACGAGGCGCAGCGGCCAATAACTCGTGTGGATGCGACAGCCGGTGCGCTGCGTGTACTGCGCGGCGGAATAACCTGCGGACTCCAATTTTGCGCGCCACGGGCCTGCAAGCTCGCCGCCGCGGACATCCGCCCAGGTAAAGATCGGCGTAGTGGGTCGGCCTTGAGCATCTACGCCTAACAAATTGCTGACCAGGGTATCTGTCGCTACAGCCGCAATGCGAGAGGCTCGTTCACCTGCCTGCTCCAATGCGCCGTTAATGCAGAACGAGAGCAATTCCCATAGGCTATTGGCGGGAATAGTTGAGCCGCCATCTGACGTGGTTTCCAGGCTGTACTTTTGCTGAACAAAAACGTCGTCCAATGCAACGCCATCCACGTCGAAGATCATGGCGCGGACAGACGACGATCCCACGTCGAGCGCGAGAATGAGTGAATTGGGGGGAAAATTCAGTCTTGAGTGTACAGAGGTCACACTGCCTCACCTGAACTGGCGCCAGTCAGCTATAGCTGGCTCTTACGTGTGGTTCAATCTCTCTTCGAGGCTCGCCTTAACTGCGGGCCATTCGGTATCGGTGATGCTGAAGTACACCGAATCGCGCACGCGACCGGTGGACATGATCACATGATTGCGGAAGATTCCTTCTTGCCTGGCGCCAATACGCAGGATTGCATTGCGGGAACGTTCATTGAGAGCGTCGGTTTTGAGTTCCACGCGCAGACAGCCCAGCACTTCAAAGGCATGGCCGAGCATCAGGTATTTGGCTTCCGTGTTCACGGCGGTACGCTGCCAGGCCTGGCCGATCCAGGTCGATCCGATTTCGACGTGGTAATTGCCTTTGTCAATATTCATGTAACGAGTGGAGCCGACGACGCGGCCAGCCTCTTTGGAGCAGGTTGCAAAAGGCAGCATCGTCCCTTCGGCCTGACCCTTCAGCGCGGTCTCGACGTACTTGCGCATTTGCTCAGGCGTCTCGACGTGAACGGGAATATAACGCCACAGCGTTTCGTCAAGGCCCACTTCACAAAGCGCGTCCACATAGTCGAGCGTCAATGGCTCCAGGCGTACAAATCGGCCTTCAAGCGTTACCGGCTGCACAACCATTGGTGTGAATGGGGTTTCTACATGATCGGATGAGCCGTCCCGTCGTTTCATCGTGAGCTTTTTCTCCCTGAGGACACACTCTACGTGTTATACTGTTGCGCGGTCTCCACAAGGGGGGAACCGGAACGTGTGCTCAATTATATAATGGCCGGTTGGAGTTACGACAGGAAATCATGATCTACGACGCAATTGTAGTAGGTTCGGGGCCGGGCGGAGCTGTCGCAGCGAGTGTACTGGCGGAACGCGGGAAGTCCGTGCTGCTGGTGGATCGCCAGACTTTTCCGCGCGACAAAGTGTGCGGTGACGGCCTGCCAGGCAACATTATGCAACTCCTTGACACTCGGCTGAACGTGGACATCGTCAAAGCCGGGCTGAAGTTTAAGCAGATCCGTGGTGTGGCGATCAGCGCACCGTCCAAGAGTTCGCTGGTGGTCAAAGAACAGCCGCACAAATACTTTTCGATGGCCTCGCCGCGTTTTAATTTCGATACGATGCTGCACGAACATGCTTTGAAGTCCGGAGCAAAGTTCGAGATTATGGACGTGTCCGGGCCGCTGCTCAGTTCCAATGGCGCGCTGGCAGCCGCCAATGGACGGCAACGTGTCGTTGGGATTGTGGAGCGGCAAGGCAAGCAGCACATCGAACATGAGGCGAGGGTTGTCATTGCCGCCGATGGCGCCTCGTCGGCTATTGCCCGGGGAGTGCGAGGTCGTGTGTCCGATACACGTGACACGGCAATCGCGATCCGGGGCTACGGCAAGCTCAAGAATCCAATGCCGGATTACGTCTATTTCAAATATCTCCTCCAACTGGTACCCGGCTACGGCTGGATTTTCCCGGTGAGCGAGGATCGCGTGAACGTGGGTGTAGGCCTGTTTGACCAGGGTCTCTACCGTCAACGCGGGCAGAGCCTCCGTGCCCTGATGGATGAATTTGTGGGGATTCTGCAAAGCGAATTCTCTTTTGAGATGGAAGAGGATACGGTGAAATCCTGGCCGATCCCGGTCTGGCTTTCGACGGAAAGCCGGGTCGTGAAGGGCGCCTACCTGGTGGGCGATGCCGGGCGCTTCGTGGATGCTCTGACCGGCGGGGGCATTTACCCGGCTATGATCACTGGACTGCAAGCGGCAGAGGCAGTCATAAAATATCTGGAGGGGGCAGATGCCGAGACGGCGCAGCGAGCTTACGACACTGCGTGGCGGGGAGGCATTGCCCGCAGCCTGCGTAAAGCGGATCTTGTGCAGCGCTACGTCGGTTCGAAGCCGGGTATCTTCAACGCCATCTTCTGGGTTGGCGAGAAATTCCCGACGCTGCGGGGCTATCTGCTCAGTGCGCTGGCTGGACAGCATACATAAGACCCGTCAATCCGCACGCAGACGGGACGAGACCAATTTCGGCCACAAGCTGAACTAATCAAGGAGCGAGTATGACTGGTGCTTATGATGCAGACGTGATCGTGGTGGGCGGCGGGCCAGCGGGCAGCACTGCCGCTGCGCTCGTCGCGAAAAGCGGGCTTCGGACAGTGCTGCTGGATCGAGAAACGTTCCCGCGTGACAAAGCGTGCGGTGATGCCGTCCCCTTGAGCTGTTTTCGAGTCTTGCGTGACCTGGGATTGCCTCAAAGCACCTTCCAGGGTGTTTACCCCATCGATCAACTGCTGTTGAAAGGGCCGCTGGGAAGTTCTCTTCGATTTCCATTGCGTTCCGATCCCGATGCTGCGAACGTTATCATCTCCCGCCACGAATTTGATTACGTCCTTTACAAAAATGCCCTGGACTCTGGCGCGGAGTGCCGCATTATCAACGTCAATGCGCCGATAGTCGAAGAGGGAAAGGTGGTTGGCGTGCGCGGCAAAGCTGACCGGCAGAACGTCGAATTACGCGCCAAAGTGGTAATTGCTGCCGACGGCGCGACCTCCGCCATCGCCCGTGCGCTGGGCAGCCGCCAGCCCCGCGAGGATCGCTGGGCCGTAGCCCTGCGTGGCTACGTCGAGACTGAACGCGAACTGGATAACACGATGGAGTTCGTATTCCTGGATAAGATTCAACCCGGCTACGCCTGGTTCTTCCCGATAGGCAAACACAGCGCGAACATCGGGGTTGGAATGCGCAGCGATCACTATAAACGGCAGTCCAAGACGCTCACCGATGCGCTGGATTACTACTGCCAGACGCCATCCGTACGTGACGTGGTGGGCGATCACAAGGTCACGGACATTAAGACCTGGTCGTTGCCGATCTTCACGCCGGACTTGAAGCGTGTCTTTGACGGCGCGATGCTGGTGGGCGATGCAGGCGGCTTTATCAATCCGATCACAGGCGCGGGCATCTACCCTGCTCTTGTTACAGGGAGTTACGCGGCACAGACGGCCATTGCCGCCATCGCCGCCGGAGACGTTTCCGCGCGTGGGTTGGCTCACTATGACGCATTGTGGAAAGCGAAACTCGGCAGCGATCTGCGGCGGGCTACCACGCTGCACAACATTCTCGCGCCAGTGCCAAGTTTGCTCGACGTGTTACTGTTCATTGGGCGAAACGTGCCCGCGCTCGTACCGCGCGCGCTGGGGAAGGTTTAGCGAGGGATTGACCGCAGCCTGCTCATCTTTCTTGCGTTGATCTTCATCACCTGGCCTACCGCTCTTGCTGTAAATGCGTCAGCACATTGAGCATGAGGTAGGCCGCGATCAGAATTAGCGTAAAGAGTCCTGAGAATGCGAAGGTCTGAAAATGTAGGATGGGATGCCGGACATTTTCCCAAATATCCACCAGTAGACCGGTGGGATTGCTGAGCAAGTCCCAACTATTCCAGCGTAGATAGCGGCCCAGGTAAACGCCAAAACTGCTCAGGGTTGTTGCGCCAAAAACGAAGAGCCAACTCGCAGCAGGGCTTGTCATGTTAGCAACGACCCGCTGCATCCAATGTAAAGAAATCAGCCCCAACAGAAGGCCTGTTCCAGCAAAGGCAAGAAACATCGTTAGATCGAACCAAAACGAAATGCTGTAATTTGGCGTGAGGTGAACAAGGTCTGTAATGAGATAAGGAGCGTTAGGCAGAAAAACAAGCCAGACACCCATGCCGACCACAAGTAATGGACGAAACCGTCCGGGCACTTTTTGCTGAAACCCGTAGGCAAAAAACGCGCTGATCAGCGGTAACCAGGCTAAAACGAGATTCCAGGCCAGGAATGAGTACGCGGAATTTCCCACGTACGCCATCCTGAAAGCCAGAAGGAACATACATAATCCTGACAAACTCAGCATCGCCAGGATCACCGTATGTTGGCGATATGAGCGGGATAGAAGTGGTAAAGCCCTTCGCATGTCCATCGTGGTCAACACCTCATATCCGATCATTGTATATGAGGTTATGGTGACGTGTACTCAGCATTGAGCAACCGGGGGTTGACCGCCGGAAACTAACGTCGGATCAACACTTCGACTCTATGTGTTCGAGGCCGTTCCGCCACCCATCAACTGCCGCCACACGATGTCCAGTGCCTGGAGCGTGATCAGGTTGCGAACGACGATCCCGTATCCCATGTTCTGGCTCGTTAGAATTCCGGTCGTGGCTGGGGTCGGTGGTACCGTCAGATGGCTATCATGATCCACACCGTGATCGGGCAAGTTAGCCAGCGCCGCATCCAGGTTGATCAGTGGCACGTGGAAGTCCTGCGCCGCCTGGTAAATATCATTATTCATGATGATGGAAGCTTTCTTGTAAGCTTCATCCTGCGGGAATGTCGATAGGATCGGGATGACTCCGCTGTTGAGGCTGCTTTGTACCAGCCGCCGGATGGATGGGCCAAAATCCGGCGGGGCGATCAGTTGTGTGTCGGCGAATCCCACCATAATGAGCGCTAGCGAGGGCTTATCCACGCGGTAATCGCAGGCCAGCATCGATTCGGATTTTGAGCAAAGATTTCCGCCTTTGATTGCCCAACCTGCCTCCTGAAGCCCAACCGAGGTCATGCCGCTATAACTGGCGAGACTCTGGATATTGAATGAATTGAGGGATGTGTTGCGAACGGGTACGGAAAAATAATCAATGACGCCTTGCAAATTGCTGTAGGAACCCAGGTCATAATGCCCTTTACCGAAGCCAAATTCGCCCAGGAAGTACGTGTAATCGGTCATGCAGTCGCCGATCTTGGTGAAGACGTGCGGGTTATTGCCGAGCGCCTGCCCTCTCGCCAGGGCGGCCCTGGCAACAGCGATCATGGCGCCGTCTACCTGGGGCAGAACGGGGGCGTTGAGGTAGATCGCCGAAAGTCCAGATAGGTCTTCCGGCGCAGACTGCGGTAAGGCTGTTGGCGTTGACGTTGATGACGTGTTGGCGTGGCCCTGAACAGCCGGGAGCGCGGCATTTTGTCCGATGATAAGTTGACTGACGGGCAGGCTGGCGACATTCACCGTTTGCGTGAACGTAACCTGTGCGACAGCGATCCAACCCTGGGTGCCTCCCGCCAGAATCACCAATAGCCACGAGGAGTCGGCATTGCGCGCAATTACAGTGATTGGCGTGTCCGCGAAAACAGAGGTCTCAACCCCATAACCGCCGCCAGGTCCCACCCGCACGTTTGCATTGAAAACGGTAGTGGCGCCATAACCGGTCTGCTGGGCCAACCCTGCCTTGCTGCCTAAGACGATGATCCCGCTCAGCAGCACAACTACCCCGATGATTGTGGTGAAGCGCTTCATGATTTTCTCCCATGCTGCGCAATTCATATCCAATCTGGAAAACCCTGAACGAGGGTATCCCTAAAGTTTGCTGTGGGCAAGGAGCAAGACCAGGTGGTTTGCGAGCACGAATGCTGATGATTGAGGCTTTTGGGTATTTTGTACAAATTTCAGCCTTTATTTCGTTCAAAGTGCCCGTTGACGCTTGGTGAAGATTGTAGAGAATAGTATGAATAGTTAAGAGTGTTGTGCAACATATCCAAAGAAATTGAAGGAACTCACACAGTGACGGTACATCTAGCGGAAGAAACGCAGCACCTCCTGGCCCGTATCCAGGAAATAGGCGTTGCCTACCTTGACCTGCAATTTACGGACGTGACCGGGATCATCAAAACAGTCCAGATCCCGGCCCGCCAGCTTGAGGCGGCTTTCAAGCAGGGCATCTGGTTCGATGGTTCGGCGCTAGAGGGGTTCGCGCGGGTTGCGGAATCGGACATGTACCTGCGCCCGGACGCTGCAACCTTTGCTGTGCTACCCTGGGAACAGAATGGGCAGCGCATGGGCCGCCTGATCTGCGATGTGTACACGCCCACCGGGGAGCCGTTCGCAGGCGATCCAAGAGGCGTGTTGCGCCGGGCGCTGGACAGCGCCAAAGAGATGGGCTATCGCTACGTGGTCACGCCTGAACTCGAATTCTTCCTGTTCCGCCAGCCGGTCAATGCGGCGGCTCTACAGACCGAAGACAAGGACGGCTACTTCGACGTAAGTGCTTCGCAATCGCGTTCGGTGCGGCGAGCCATTTCAGACGCGCTGGAGTCCATGAATATACTGGTCGAGTCGGGACATCACGAGGTAGGCTGGGGCCAGCACGAACTCGACTTTGCGCCTCTCGAAGCGCTTCAAATGGCCGATGCGATCATGACCGCCCGCCTCGCCGTGAAGTCCATTGCGCAGGAACATGGTTTCTTTGCGACCTTTATGCCGAAGCCCATCGCCCGTGTGGCCGGATCGGGGATGCACATGCACGAGGTTTTATTAGACGAACAGGGCGCCAACGTCTTCGCCGATCCCGCCGACGATCACGGCCTGTCGAAGATCGGGCGGGGATTCCTGGCCGGGCAGCTCACCCATGCGCGCGGCATTTGCGCGGTACTGGCTCCGCTGGTCAACAGCTACAAGCGACTGGTCGCAGGGCTGGAAGCGCCTGTATACGTCACCTGGGCGCACCTCAACCGTTCGGCACTGGTGCGAGTTCCACGTTCCCGGCCCGACAACCCCGACGCGACTCGCATCGAACTGCGCTGCGTAGACCCAAGCTGCAACCCGTATCTAGCCCTGGCTGTGATGCTGCGTGCCGGGATGGATGGAATCGCGCGGGGCCTGGAACTTCCTCCTGCTGCCGAAGAAGAGCTGTACCTGTTTAACGCGCGTCGCCGCCATCTGACGACACTGCCCACTTCGCTCAATGAGGCACTGGAAGCGATGGAACAGAGCGATCTCGCCAATGATACGCTGGGCCTCAACGTTTTTGAACGATTCATCGAAGCCAAACGAATCGAATGGAACGAATACGTGCTGGAGGTCAGCCCGTGGGAACTCGAACGCTACCTGGCTACCTATTAAGCCTGTCTCCCATCTCCTGTACCTCCGCCGAATGGAACGGGGACAGGAGCAAAACGAGCGCGTTGTTAAGCGCGACCATCTTGTTATCTCATATGGTGCTGGCCCCGAAGCGAGCGAATGATGAGTAGCTCACGCCAACAGACTATCCGTGACCTGCTACGGACAACCCTGCCGATGGGTACACAGATCGTGGCTGGGCGCGCAGGCTTGAACCGCCTGGTGACCTGGGTATCCGTGCTGCAAACGCGCCCGCCTGCTTTCCCCTCCCTCGAAGGCCACGAGCTGGCGCTCCTGTCTATTGATGCGCTGCGTCTCTTGAACGATAAACTATCCCTGGCGGACATCATCGCCGATCTCGCACACCTGGACGTTGCGGCAGTGGGTGTTGTCGGTGAAATCGATCACGGGGCGCGGGTTGCTGCCGATGAATACGGCATCCCGCTCCTGAAACTGCCCGATTCCACGCCGCTGCGCCATGTCGAGCGCGAAGTGGTCAAGGGCATGGCCGGGCCTGCGCCATCCTCCGAGCAGCGCGGCCTTGAGATTCATCAGCAGTTATTGCAACT
>DATGFK010000511.1:0-3559 GCA_035309185.1 Aggregatilineales bacterium | reverse complement strand
CTTGCCCCACAGGAGATTGAAGGTCAGTTCCGCGCTGCGCTTGAAGACTTGCGCCGCAAAGAGATCGCGGAGGGCAAAACGCTGGTTGGCCCGCAACGCGATGATTTACGGCTGAGCGTGAACGGCCACGATCTGAGCCTGTTCGGATCGCGCGGGCAGGCACGCACGGCGGTCATCGCCATTAAGCTGGCAGAGATGGGTTGGATGCAGGCCGTTACCGGAGAATGGCCGATCCTGCTGCTGGATGAATTGATTGCCGAACTCGATCATGAACGGCGCAACTATCTGCTGGATCGGATTGATGGTGCAACACAGGCCATTCTGACGACCACGGAGCCAGAGATTTTTAGTAAATCATTTCTGGCAAAAGCGGCAGTGTGGCGGGTGCAATCCGGGCAGATCGCGCCACAGTAGCCTACAAGGCTCGTATGAAAACAAAAACCGGGCTATATTGCCCGGTTTTGCTGCGAAGAGAGTGGCCTTAGTCGTAGTGAGTGGTGCGCTGCAATGGTAGTTCGATGTGGGTCAGGATGTTGGCGACAGTGAATTGCGATGGTGTTGTTGTTTGTGTTGGTGGTTACGATTGACCACTGACCCATAGGATAGCATCGGAACATTACAATTAACATTACGGACGAATCACAATCTTATCACAACGGATTAATGATTCAGATGAACAAGGTCGTTTCCTCACGGAAATAGCGCTGAACGAGGACGAGAATCTTCTCCATCAGGTGATCCAGGGTCGGGATAAAATCGGACGTGCGCAATTCAGCCCATTCGGTGGCGTACCCTACAGCCTGCGCCGGAATGGTCTGCCGCTTCCCCGTGAACAGTTCCAGCGCATCGCTGACCTTGAAGGCGACCAGTCCCGACACCTCTTCGATCTGCATCCGGTATTCGCGGATATTCTTTGAGTAGATCAACAGAAACACGTCCGCCACTTCGTGATCGATCAAGTCTCCGTTGCGGGTGACGCTGACCCGGCGTCCGATAGGCACAAGCTGATCAAAGGTCACGTCAATGCCCAATTCTTCGCGTATCTCGCGGATGCCGTCCTGGATTGTTTCGCCAACTGCATAATGCCCTGCGGAGGTCGTATCGAGCAGGTTGGGATAAAACTGCTTGTTCGGCGCCCGCCGCTGCATCACCAGGTAGGCCTCTCCCTGCTGTTCGTAAGCGATCCAGCACTGAAATACGCGATGCCAATCGCCGTCCCGGTGGACATCAGCGCGAATCTTGCTGCCCAGCTTCATCAGGTTCTCGTCGTAAATATCGAGGATCTCGGCCTGCGAATCCGCCTCGGCGAAGGCAATATCCTGCGTGGGCATCACGCGAACAACATTGCGAAGTTCGTTTGTATAGCGCTCAATAATTTGCGGCGCGGTCATCGTATCGCTGTCGAAGGTGCTGTGCGCATCGCCAACCAGCGTGATGTCATAACCGCGTGCCGCTCCGCTGCGGCAACTGTTGTTGATGCAATATTCGGTCTGAAGTCCGGCCAGCACCAGTTTCTTGATGCCTCTGGCGTCCAGTTCCGCCGGGAGCGCAGCCTCCGCGAAAATGTCCGGCTCCCATTTCTGGATCACCAGATCAGACTCTTGCGGCGCAATCCCAGGATGGATATTTTTCAGCGGCGTGTCGTTCATCCAGGCCAGATCGCCGCTGGCGTTTTGCTGCACGTAAATAACAGGAACTTGCGCCGCCCGTGCCTTCGCGATCAAACTTTTAATATTGGCGATGAGCGTATCAGCCTGGTAGAGCGGTTTCGGCGCTTCAAAGAACGCCATCTGGGTATCAATAATTACGAAGGCGGTATTCTCGGCCATTGCAGTCTCCTGTGCGGAGGGAAACGCTCAGGCAATGATACCCTGTTTTGATGGCCAGATGGATTGGCACCTGCGTTATACCGCCTCCGGGACACGGCCCTTCGTGACGTGGGCAGGCTCTGGCCGCAGCGGGCGTTTTAGGGAAAGCGTAGGAATGCCGATTTGCGCGCCAAGGGCTTCCAAGGCCCACCGATGCTCCGGGTTTGCTGTGTCGCGGGCCAGTGCGGTTATCGCATTCATCAAACCAAAGCGGGTGCGATCCGCCTGTCGCATCCATCCGTTAAAGACCACATCCGCAACGTGAGCGGTCAGCTCGCGAGGCAGCGTGCTCAGGCGCGGCATCAGGCTCAGGGCCAGATCGGCTTCCTGTCGTCCTGCCAGGCGCATCTGTTCGACGGCATCGCTAAAGATGTCAGGTGTGCAGGCCCGCTGGATAGCTGCCCGCAGCGCAATCTCGATTTCAACAGTCGTCAATCCTTCGGACTGTTGTACGGGTTGAGTGTCCAGGACATGGGCTAAAATCGCGCCGTTGGAGCAGATACGGCGAAACACATAGGGCGACACAATGATGTCAGGAGCAATAGCTTTGAGCGCAATTCCGGCCTGGACTCCATCCTCTGGCCCGACTTCCCGTACTTCGGGCAAAACGGCCCGGAGAAACAACCGCGATTCATCCTGGAAAGTATCCAATAATTTTCCGGCAACGTCTTCGATTTCTTCAATGAAAACAGCCTTGATGTCCTCGATATGCAGACCTGTATTGGGCAACATCATCCCTCTCTTCTATTCTTCCAATATCCAAAGTGGACGAAGAAGTTAGATCTCATTATGCCACAGGTCGTAAAGTACCCGATGAATCGAGCATGAGGATTTTGTGCTACACACGCGGGACGCGGGACAATACCGTCGTCACGACCTCGTAGTTGCTCGTTCCAAGCCGTTCTGCCACGGCGTCTACCGTGATTTCCTCGTCGCCTTGCCGTCCGATCAACACGACCTCGTCGCCGATGTTCACGCCGGGGATGTCCGTCACGTCAATGGTAGTCTGATCCATGCTCACACGGCCGATCACCGGCGCACGCTGTCCATTGACCAGGACGGTCTCCCACATGCGCGGCGCGCGGCGGAAGCCATCGGCGTAGCCCACCGGGATCACGCCAACCTGGGCAGGATCGCCGGTGCGATAGGTGTTTCCATAGCCTACCAAGGTTCCCGCTGGAACGTTTTTGACCTGGGCGATGCTCGTCTTCCAGGAGAGCGCCGGGCGGAATTCTGCGGGCAGTAGCATACCTGCATCGGGATTCAAACCGTAGAGGCCGACGCCAACGCGCACCATATTAAAGCGACTCTCCGGGAATCCCAGAGTCCCGGCGGTATTGGCGGCATGGATGAATGGGAACTGAAAGCCTGACGCTTTAAGCGGCAGCAAGACACTGTTAAACACGCGAAGCTGTTCGCGCGTGTAATCGGGATCGGTGTCTGCCGAAGCAAAGTGCGTATAGATTCCCTCTACTGTGAGATTCTTCAGGTTTTTAAGGCTGCGGAAGAAGGGCGTTACCTGGTCGGGCAGCAGCCCCAGGCGCGTGATTCCGGTATCCACCTGCGCATGGATCGGAATAACCGCGTTAAGCTGGCGGCCAGATCGGTCAAAGGCGCGCGCCAGTTCCAGGTCATAAACCGTCACAGCCAGGTTGTAATGGACAACCTGCGGAATAGCCCGCGCTGGAGTG
>DATGFK010000510.1:0-5056 GCA_035309185.1 Aggregatilineales bacterium | reverse complement strand
ACTCAACCAGGTTGACCTCAGTACTGATGGCCGATCAATTACGTTTCAAAATTATTTTACTTTTCCGATGAAAAGTGTCATTTCCTAAGAATAAGGAGATTTCCCATGAATGGAGCGCGTGAGCAATTGTTCATTTTCGATCCGAGGAATCAAGCTTTCGTAGATGGGCAAAGGCATAAAATTCCAGTGAATAGGAAGTTGATTATTGGTCTCATCGCCGCAATCCTCATTCCGCCGCTCATGGTTGTAATTATTTGGAACAATCCGAAGTTACTTTATCCTTCCTCTGATTTTAATTCCGTATTAATGGCTTCTATTGGATTTACACTCACTCTGGCGATGATCATGTTAGTTGCGGGGATTGTATTAATCAGCTACCGTCTGCGCATCCATCGCTATACGACGCGAGGTATTTTGCTTGATGGTGAACTGGTGGACATACGACAACAAAGGATTCAGTCCGTTCGCCCAAACGGTGGTGCCACAAATGATCTATTCGTCACATATAAGTTCATGTCACCCAACAGCAAACAACCGATAACCAAATCTGACTCGCGCAGCGTACCACAACTGCTGGATCAGTTGCCCAAAGTGGGTTCCCCGGTCAAGGTCTTGTATGTGAATGACAAATTATTCCGTCTGTTATAGCGTGTGGAAGACCCAAGAGGTCGAGTCTAGCTCAAAAACTCCCTTGATTCTTCAAGGAGGCCAGCATGATCCAGAACATCAGCAGCTTCATCACGTACTTTGAGAGCATTCGCCGCCGTACGCTCAACTACATCCAGGCCATCCCGACGGATCGCCTGATGTGGTCGCCCAAAACGGGCGAATTCACCTGCGCCGAGCTGATCCGCCACATCATTGCCACGGAAGCCCTGTTCGTTGGAGTCGTTGTCACGGGCCGTTGGAAGTATCCCGGCCACGAGAGCGATCCCTCGGACAGCCTGGCCTTGCTCATTGAGGCGCTTAACGCGGGTCACAGCGCGGCAATGGAGTCCCTGGCGAAAATGACAGACGCGGTTCTGATGGAACCGCGTCCGACGTTAAAGAGCACGCCCATAAAAGCCTGGCGCGTGCTGATGATGATGGTCGAGCACGAGATTCACCATCGCAGCCAGATCGCCATGTACCTGACTCTGATGGGCGTCGAGCCGCCGCAGATTTACGGCATGGGCGTCGAGGATGTCATCGCCCTGGCAACCGGTTGATTCAGTCGCCTGCCGCTCACGCTCAAAGAACGGGCAGCAGCAGCGCAAGAATGGTCAGTGGGATCGCGGCGATCAGGGCTTCCATCTGAACCTTGCGCGCCTGACGCTGCACCTGCGCCAGCTCCGCCGGGTCTTCTATTTTCTCCATCTTGTCGCCCAGCTTGCGCGATTGCTTGGCTGTCAACCCGACGCACGTCTTGTCTCGCCACTGGAAGAATCCGCTGCCCGCGCCGAAGAACAGCAGAAATAGCGGCAGGCGCCACCAACGACTCGCGCCGCTGGCAACCAGCACCGCCAGGATCGCCACGCTAACCACGAACGTGATCGCGCCGAAGGTCAGACGCTTGAGGCGTTCGGCGGTGCTGATGTTCGGGATGCACACCGCGCCGGACTCCATGTCGCCGCCTGCGTTGGGTTCAGGCGTTGAATTCAGTGTAGTTGCCGTCGCCAGACCTGGATGATTCGACATATCACACTTCCCTTTACTGTAAACTGCAAAGGCAAATCCTTGCAGCGCTAACGATGCCCTGACTGATGTGGCTTCCCAACCGCCCACAGGCGGTGAAAGCGGCCATGATGATGAACACAAGGGTGAGAATGCGGCGTGGAATGCGAAAGATGATAGCCAGGATCATCAAAATGACAAGCCCACGCTCTTTTCGCTAAAGCCCGATGAGCCTGTCCAGCGAGATCGAACCGGCGCCGGTAAACAGCAACGCCAGGGCGCCCACCATTAGGACAAATTCAAACTCCCAGCCGATCCCGCCGCCGCCCGTGAACTGCGCCTTGCCTATCTTGATGCGTGCCAGCCAGATCGCGTGAATCATGTCAATCACGAATCCAACGGCCAGGATGCGTGTGCCCAGGCCCAGAATGAGCAGAACCGATCCAACCGTTTCTAGTAGAGCGACGACCCACGCCAGCAGGCCAGGCATCACCACCCCCGCCTGTTTGAAAAATGCCGTCACCCCTGTGATGCCTTTCATGGGCGAATTCGGGTTGATCTTCGGCCAGCCGTGGGCGATGAAGACTACCGCCAGGCCAATCCTCAGGATCAGCAATCCGACACTGCTATAGGGCGCAAAAATACTTTCCAGCAAGACAGCCTCTCTTCTGGTCTCGGCGTACAGTGAAGAGTATAATGACTTAAACGTTATTTGGAGCTTAAACAACAAATGACGTTAGGAGCATAGCGATTGGGGCGCTCGGCGTCAACCAACAAAAACGTGCTGGCGTAGCCTACACAACATTTTCGCCAAAATGTCGTCCGATGACCACGATGGTCTGGAGAGAATATGTCGCTCATTCACAGGGAAAAGACACAGGACTTGCGGGTTCGACGGACACACGTCTTACTGCGCAAGGCTCTCTGGGAACTGATGACAGAGCAGGAATTTCAATCTATTACGGTTCAGGATATCGCTGACCATGCCATGATCAATCGTGCCACGTTTTACGATCATTTTATGGACAAATACGCCCTGCTCGATTATGCCATCCGGGAGCAATTCAAGGAAACGCTGGGCGCGAAACTGCCGGAAGGCTCCACCTTCACGGCGGAGAACCTGGCCCTTCTCCTGCGCACGACAGGCGAATATCTTCTGGCGCTGCGTCACGGCTGCAAGCCCAAGGATCACCAACTGCTGCCGATGGTGCAAACGCAGATTACCATCGCCATCGGGGAAATTCTCACCGATTGGATCAAGGGTCTGCGCACCTCCAGGTCAGTTGATGCAGCGCTCGTAGCGACGATGACCAGTTGGGCCATCTATGGCGCAGCGGTCTATTGGAGCCAGCAACCTGACCCCGACTCGCCGGAGTCTTTCGTCGCCCAAACCCTACCCACGATCCTCGCCAGTCTGCAACAGATCAGCAACGCGCCGCTGTCCCGCTAGAATCTGTCACTCAAGACGACGGGCAAGCGCCCACCGCCAGGCTCGTCAACACGTGATAGTGCTTGCCATCTGGCAATGTCAAATACGCGCCGCTGCCCGTTGCGTTCGCATCAAACAGCCCTAACCACAGTTCATACTTCCCAGGCGAAAGGTCTTTCGGCAGAGAAAAGATACTCAGCGGGCCGACCAGCAGTTCGTCAGGATGGTTCCAGGTGATCGTCGGGCGGGCGTCGCTGACCGGCTGCTGGCCGTTGATCGGTGCGCTGATCTCGCCCGTTTTGTCGCTGCTCAGGTGCAAAAAGAAGGAGTAATAACGATCCGGCGTATGTCCGGCACTCCATAGCCACCGTAGGGCCAGGCTTTCGCCAGGACAGACTTGATCAGTTTGCATGGCCTGGAATCCTATGGATGGGCTGGCTCGGAGCAGGCTGTAGCCGCGCAGGAAGATCGTGCCGCCGAACGAGGCCACCTGGTCGGGTGGCAGCAGCGGCAGATCGCCCACGTAATAGGCGGCCCATTCCGAACCCCGGTAGCGCGGATCGTAGGCGTCATAGGCGATCAGGCGCGTGAGTGGCACACCGATATGCGTGATATCTACGTAGGGCGGGAGGATCACATAGCGGATATTTTTCGCCGCGATCATCTGCGCTGTGATGTCGTCAACTCTTGGAAAGATCGATGTCCCCTGGTTGTAGGGCGTTACCAGCGCGCGGCCCTTGTACCCATACAGCGTCTGGATAGCAGCATCCACCAGGGGATCGCTGACCAGCAGCGGGCCATCGGTGGCCGTGCTGTTGGCCCAGTTGGCAAATGCCGCCCGCCGATCCGGGCGAACCATTTCGGCGTCCATCGCCAGGCTCTCCGAGATCATTGGGAACCACTGCACGGCAAAGAGGATCAGTACAAGGAAGGTAGGTAAGGCGCTGATGGCTCGGTTCAGCCGAGGGCCTAAGCCCCTGACGATACGGATAGATTTTCGCCATTGCCACAGCAGCGATACCGCAATCCCAGCCAGGATCGCCTGGAGCGTGATCTCAGCCAGGTAGTGCCGCCTGTAGACGCCCGAACCCGCAAAGCTGATCACGGCGTCGAAGGCGAGAATCACCAGCGGAAACGTCCACAATCCCATCTGCCCGTAAAGACGCTTGCGCGGTTCTGCTAAAAGCAGCGCCAGGAGCAGCCCCGCAATGGGCAACAGACCAAACATAAATCCAGGGCCGACCCCGGCCAATTGAATGCGGAGATTCTCCAACAGCGTCGCAAGGGTCGGGAAGGAGGTTGTCGTGCCGGGCAAATACACGCCACCTTCCAGCGCCTTGTGAATGAAGACGACCCAATAACTGAAGGCTCCGATGATCGCCAGGAGCGCCACAGCCAGGATGCCAAACAGGCGGCGGTTTGACCGCCAGAACACCGTGCAGGCCAGAAACGACATGCCAAGCGCGGCAGCAGACTGCCATTTGAAGAGTGTCGCGATGATAGCCAGCGCCAGGCTCAAAACGATCCATTTCACGGAGCGGCGATAAAAGCCTTCGACGCCAGCGGCAATACTGGTGATGAACCACAGGCACACCCAAGCGTCTATGGTTGCCACTTTTGCCTGGTAGTTCGCCAGGGGTACAGCCAACCAGCATAGCCCGGCGATGGTCGCGGCCAGCGGCCCCTGCATCCGGTAGGCGACGAGCATCGTCAACATCAACGCGAGCGTAAAGGCGCACACGGACGTAAAGCGCATGGCTTCAATGGTGGCGGCGGGGTCTGGGTACGGGTTGCCGCTCGCGATCTCGATGCGCTGAATGGCCGAGGAGATCGCCAGCAGGCCAGGCGGATACTGCGGCTGGAACATCGTCCAGGTCGGGTCAAAGGTGGCACGGCCCATCGTCCAGATCGTCATTTCGTCGGGGAAGTCAATGTAGGGCAGCCCGTGGCGAAAGCCCGTGAAGGCCACGCCAA
>DATGFK010000509.1:0-5420 GCA_035309185.1 Aggregatilineales bacterium | reverse complement strand
CGTGTAAACCAAATTCACCGTTACAGCCGGATAGCGCTGATTGAATGCGGCAACGAGCGTAGTGTAGGCAGCTTTTTCGGCGCTATCGCCGAATACGTAGAAAGAGATTGCTCCCGCCAGGCTGGATGGCGTGGCCTGTCCGAATGCAGCGCTTTGAGATGCCAGCAGAATGACAATCGCAGTTAGACTAATGAAGATGAAAGCGGATCGCTTCATGACCTTACCCTTTCGTGTCAACGTTCGGTGCTGCTACGACGGCCTTCCGGCCAGAAGTAGCGCTGCACAAGAAGAAACAAACCGACGACAGGGACTATAGCAACGATGGTAGCAGCCATTGCGAGGGGTTGGACGGTCGCACTCTGCTGCGTGAACATTTGCAAACGCAATGAGTACGTATACAGACTTTCAGTGCGCAAGTACATGAGTGGACTGATATAGTCGCTCCAATACAATGTGAAGGCCAGTACAGAGACCACCGCAAGTGTGGGCTTCGCCAGCGGCAGTGCCACGAACCGCCACAGTTGCGCATAGGTGGCACCGTCGAGCTGTGCTGCCTCAAACAGTTCGCGCGGGAGACGGTGGAACGTCCAGTAGAACAGCAGCACAAAAAATGGACTCGTTCCCATCAGCGCAGGCAGGATCAGCGAGAGCAGGCTGTCGTTCAGCCCGACAGCCGTGTACAGCACAAACCGTGGCAGCCATAAAGCGGGGAGCGGGATAATCATCAACAGCACGGTGAGCATCACCAGGGCACGGCGCGGGCGCGGAGACAGATGCGCCATAGCCAGTCCCGCCCACGAAGTCGTAATGAGCGTGGCTGGCACGGCGAAAACAACCACCAGGATCGAGTTGAGGAGCGGCTGCCCGATAGGGAATTGCTGGAAAATACTGACATAGTTCGACCAGGATGGTGGATTGGGCCAGCCTTGGAGACTTGCCGAGGGTTGCTGGCCCGGCTCGCGGAGTGAACTGACCATGAGCCACAACAGCGGCAGACAGAAGAGGAAGGCCAGGGCTGCGGGCAGTAGATGCCGCAGCAACCATCGCCGTGGCGACGCCGACCTGGAATAGCTTGGGTTGCTAGAGGAGATCGTCAGCATAGCCCCATCCCCGGACCACCCGGTAGGCCAGCGCTAAAAGCAGGCCCGCGGTCAACAGCCAGACGACCATCACCGCCGACGCTACGCCAAATCGGAAACGGCCAAAGGCCTCTTCATAGAGCATCTGCGGCAGAAACCAGGCCGCGTAAGCACGTTCGCCGCCCATCATGATGAAGGCAGGCGTAAAGATCGCCTGCGAGCCAACCACAATATCTCGAAACGTGAGAAGCGCCAGCCAGGGCCGCAGCAATGGAAAAGTGATGTATCGAAAAATTTGCCACGAGGTCGCGCCATCCAGCGCCGCCGAATCGCTGTAAGCGGCGGGAATATCGGCGAGCGCGGCCAACAGCACCACGAATCCCTCTCCCACCTGAAACAACGACATGATCAGCAAGATGATCCCGGTGGTGTTGCGGTTGACCATCCAGGCAGGCGCAGGCAGGCCGAGCGCAGGCAGGATGATATTGACCGGCCCAAAGACCGGGTTGAATATCCACGTCCACAGCAGGGCATAGGCAATGTCTGGAATGATGGTCGGCAGATATACCGCGACACGATACAGATTGCCGCCTCGCCGCCGGGCACGGAGCAGCAGAGCCAGAGCGAGCATTGCCAGCAGCCGAAGTGGCACAGCCAGGACAATAAACCCGACGGTATTGCGCACTGCATACAGAAATGCGTTGTACTGTCCGATGAACACAAAATTGTCGAGGCCTGTCCAGGTCGGTGCTGAGAAGCCGTCGTAGGTCGTGAAGGCCAATCCAACGGCAATCAGTGTTGGCACGATCACCAGCAGCAGGGTACCCAGGAGATAGGGCGCCAGCATCGTATACAACGCATACTGACGGGTTCGCGACTTCAGATGCATACATGCGACCTTTGGCTACCGCGTCCAGGTCGGGGTGACATTTCCGCCGCCGTCAGTCAGCTTTACGACGTCCGTGCCGTCAGCTTTCATCACGTAGAGTTCGTAGCTGGCATCGCGGTTGGAAGAAAAGACAATATGGGTACCATCCGGCGACCACGCCGGAGAAATATTATCTCCGACCGTGCTCGTCAACCGTTGCAAGTTGTTGCCGCTGTTATCCATCAGGTAAATGTCGAAGTTACCGTCAAAGTCAGCCACGAAAGCAATGCGCGTGCCATCTGGCGACCAGGCCGGGTACAGATTCTGGTTATCGTTGTGGGTCAGGCGGCGAACGTTGCTGCCATCGTCTTCCATCAGGTAGATTTGCTCGCTGCCATCGCGTTCAGAGGTGAACAGGATTTGTTTGCCGTCCGGAGACCAGGCCGCTATCTCGTTTCCAGCGATATTATCTGTCAGGCGTTGAACATGAGTCCCATCGGCATCCATCGCGTAGACCTGGGTATGTCCATTCAAATAGGAGGTAAAAGCGATTGTTTTGCCATCCGGCGACCAACGCGGAGTCAGATCACCCGCATTGTTTCCGCCCAGGCGATGTATAGCCGTGCCCTCTGCGCCGATCAGAGCAATGCCATGCTGTCCAACCTGACCTGAATCGAAGGCCAGCGATTGGCCGTCGGGCGACCAGGCCGGGTTTTCATCGCGCGTGCCGCTGTCGGCCAGAACATGCAAATTGGAGCCGTTGGCGTTCATGACATAAACCGCGTCATGTCCGGAACGTGAGGATACAAAAGCGATTCGACCTGGCAAACCTGCCATCGTCGTTGCAGCATCGGCGAGCGAGAGAGTAGGCGCTGCCGTGATTTTAGGGGCATCTACCCTTGGCAATTGGGCATGACCACAAGCGGCCAGGCAAACAAAGAGAATCGCCCATTGCAGAAACCTACCCACATGGGCTTGCGAGACGTAATTCGAGGGCCGAGCGATGCGGGTCGGCCCTTGAGCGGTGTCCACTATAAATAGGCGTGTTCGAGAGGCAGTGCTTTGACGTCCATCTCATACTTGAGTGGTACGCCCGTTGGGATATTCAATTCAACTACGGCTTCTTCAGACAGGTTATCCAGCCGCATGACCAGCGCCCGCAGGCTATTGCCATGCGCGGTCACGAGGACGTTCCGTCCGGCAATCAGTTCCGGGGCAATATGCTTTTCGTAATAAGGCAGCACGCGCGCGGCGGTGTCAGCCAGGCTCTCGCCATTGGGAGGGCGAGTGGAATATCCGCGCCGCCACAGCTTGACCTGCGCGTCGCCGAATTTCTGGGCTGTTTCAGCCTTATTCAGCCCCTGCAAATCGCCGTAATGGCGCTCGTTCAACGCCTGATCACGCTCAATGGGCAAGTCCTTCTGTCCGATGACTTCCAGGATAATGTCCATCGTGGCGATTGCGCGCTGCAATACCGACGTAAAGCCCTTGTCAAAATGCATCCCTTGCAACTTCTCCCCGGCTTGCCGGGCTTCTTCGCGCCCTTTTTCGCTCAGGGGAATATCTACCCAGCCAGTAAAGCGATTTTCGAGATTCCACTGCGATTCACCGTGACGTACCAGAACCAGCGTTGACATAGATCGAAGCGCCTCCTGTGGCCTACTACTTCTTCTCAACGATATGAGAAACCGTGCCCGAACCGAGATCGGTCACGTATAATTCGCCATTGTCATCCTGACCAAACGAGCCAATCCGAAATGAGGACTGCGCAACCTGCACAACCTTCCAGGTACTGTCCGCCTGCAACTGCATGGCCCAGATGCGCCCGCTGCAATCATCCCCGAAAAAATAGGTGCCGTCAAAGTCCGGAATGGCCTGACCACGGTACACGTATCCGCCGACGATAGCACAACCTTGTGAATGGTCGTACTCGTAAACTGGCAGTACCAGGCCATTCTGATTGCAACCATTTGACGGATTGAAGCAGTGCAACCCCTCCATGATGCTCCAACCATAATTGGCTCCGCCGCCTGTTCCAGCCTTCTGCACGTCAATCTCTTCGTACTTGTCCTGGCCTACGTCCCCAATGTAGAGGTCGTTCGTCTTGCGGTCAAACGAGAACCGCCAGGGATTGCGTAGACCAAAGGCCCAAATTTCGGGCCGCCCCTGACCGTTGGTCGCAAAAGGGTTGTCGATCGGTACTGCATAGGTGTTGCCTTTGCTAACATCCAGGCGAAGCATCTTGCCGTAAAGAACCAGAACATTCTGCCCATAGTGATTGGGGTCATATTCGCTGCCACCATCCCCAATCCCGGCATACAGGAAGCCATCCGGGCCAAACGCCAGTTGCCCGCCGTTGTGATTGGGTTCGGGATGTGGGATTGCGAGCACTATCTTCCCTGACTCGGGATCGGCCACATTCGGATCGCTGGATACCTTGTAGCGGGCAATCGTAACGGTTCCCCCGGAGCCGGTGTAGTAGACGTAGAAAACGCCACTTTGTTTATAATCCGGGCTGAAAGCTACGCTGAGCAAGCCCCGTTCCAGGGCATCGCTGGCAACGATGGAGGTAATATCGAGGAACGGCGCAGCCGCTAACTGCCCATTTTGTATAAGCAGGATGCGGCCAGGCTGCTCGACGACGAACAACCTGTTGCTGCCATCATTTGCCCCGCTCACAAAAACCGGATTTTTTAATCCACTGACCAGTTGCTGCAAATCAATCTGAACCTTGTCAACAGGAAGAGGTGCGGCGTTGTCGGCGTGAAGAATGATTCCGGGGAGTACCACGAGGGCGGCTAAGCCTGAAAGCACCCATCTCCGTCTCACATGCTTCAACTTCAACCCATTTAGAGCCATTCCCATTCACTCCAACAAAAAACAGTGACGGCTCATAAGCCGTCACTGTAATACCGTGTGGTGCGCGTTCTGTCAATGTGACTGTTTGCGGCCTGTTCAGGCCATGCGGTCAGGACACGTCCACTTTGACTTTGCTCTTGCCTGTCGTGGTGGGGCCAGTGTCGCCGGTACTGCTGCTGGATTTGGCGCGGTTCATTTCCTGGTTAACAACCTTCGCCATACCTTCAATCAACACTTTGAATGACTTCACGTACTCATCACGAGCGGCGCGGCCATGAGTCTTGACATCCGGTGGCAGGAAAGCGCTAAGCGCCTGCGCAGCTTCCTGGTATGCCTTTCGCTGGTGATCAATAAAGCCGGCCAGTGGGGATTCCTTCTCAGCGCTGCCCTCGCCCTTGGCTTTAGGTTCATCCTGGTTTGCCATTTTCTTGCTCCCATTTCTATTGGTGTGTTCAAACAGGCTGTACAGTTACTTACAGGGTGTTATTCTGATCATTATACGCTGACCACTCAACAAAGTTGCACCAAAGACTCTCAAGCAGTTTTAGGTCACGGATGTAAGGATTGGGCAAGGAATCCGCGTCAGAATAAAGAAGATGAGCATTTGACATATC
>DATGFK010000508.1:0-3634 GCA_035309185.1 Aggregatilineales bacterium | reverse complement strand
GAGATACCGGTATTGTAGTCTAAATGTAACCGAATTGTAAACTGGCAAAGGACGGGCTATCCCATTTAGATTCCGTCCGGTTCGTAAATAATTACTGACTACCCTGGCGAACAAGTTCCAGGTCGAATATCTATGGCGCCGCGAGGAGGGTGAACCAGAAACGACTGCCCTGCCCCGGCTTGCTGTCCACACCGATTTTGCCGCCCATTGCCTCGACCCACGCACGCGCAATAGCGAGGCCCAGTCCAGTGCCACCGCTCGTCCGCGCCCGCGAACGGTCTCCGCGATAAAAGCGATCAAAGACGTGCGGCAAGTCTTCGGGCAAAATACCCTCGCCCATATCCTGCACACTGATCTTGATCATCGTGGCGGCATTCTTCCCGTGATTAGGCAGGGCATTAGCGCTGATTGTGACCTGGCCGCGCGTGTATCGCATGGCATTGACCAGCAAATTGCGTACGACCTGCACAACTCGGTCCCGATCAGCTCGGACAAGGGGTAATCCGTCGAATCCTTCGACATGGATAGTTACTTCGCTATCGTCAGCGGCAGCCGAGAATGAGGATACTGTCATTTGAATAACTTCGCCCAGGTTCAGCGGCTCGACGTTCAAATCCAATCGCCCGGCATCCGCCATCGCCAGTTCTCGGAGATCATCAACCAGGCGTGACAGAAGGCGGGTCTCATCATACAGGGTCGAGATTTCAGACAGTTCGAGCGGATAAACGCCGTCCAGCAGCGCGCGCAGATTTCCCTGCATCACGGTAAGTGGAGTGCGCAGCTCGTGGGCAATGTCCGCAATCAAATTGCGCCGCAATATATCCGCATGTTGTAGTTCGTCAGCCATCTCATTGAAGGCCGTTGCGACTTCAGCAATTTCCCGTGCCCCCTGCGCCTTGACCCGCATATCCCATTGATGGGTTGCAAAGGCGCGTGCTGCCGCCGAGAGACTTGCCAGTGGCGCCACAAGGGTTCGCGTGACAAACAAGGCGATCACAATGCCCAGGATCCCGACCACGAGTGCAGCAGTAAACAGGCTTGAACGGAGGCGAATAAAGAAATCATGTTCAGGGCCGCGCGCCTCAGCGCCAAACAATGCCCTGGGCGGCGGCGGTGGAACCAAATAGCCAATCGTTGTGTCGCTTGCTGTGTTGATTGTGATGGCGAACGTCCGCTCATCTGCGGTCAGTTGCTGGCCTATGCGCTGCCCTGTGGCATCATATACGATGGCGCCATTACTGTCGGCAAGAAGAGCCGTGCTGCCGAAAAAGTTCCCTCGATCGGGATTTGTTAGCGGGGTCGAAGTTCCCGAAACCGCCGAGGGTGTTGTGGCAACGGAAAACAGGTTGGCAACCCCATTCCAACTGCCATTGCGTTCAAAGAAAGCCACCAGTTCTTCGGGGCCACCTGGAACGGTGCGTCGTACGACATAGCGCTGTAGCTCAGAGTTGGCAGTGCCCAGGGCAAACAACACGACGACGATGATGGCGACCTGTGCAACGACGATAAAGGCCAGGGAAAGGCGTACCCATAGGCGGTTCATCAAGCTGTCTCCCGCTCCTCGCGTAGACAGTAACCCACACCAAACACGGTCTCAATGATTCGCGGATGTGCGGGATCTACCTCAATCTTCTTACGAAGATTTTTGATATGGCTGTCCAGCGTGCGCTCCAGGCCATCGTAGGTATAACCAAGCGCCTGCTCGATCAGCTCGGCGCGGGTAAATACGTGGTTGGGATTGTTCATCAGCGTTTGCAGGATGGCAAATTCAGTCGGAGTCAATTCAAGGGGGTGATTGTCCATGCTGACCATCCGAGCATCTGCATCCAGTCGCAACTGGCCTACCTCAAGGACGTGCGCAGAATAAGAGGCGCCGGACGCGCGTCGCAGGATTGCTTTGACACGCAACACGACTTCCATCGGATTGAAGGGCTTGGTCAGATAATCGTCCGCGCCCAGTTCAAAGCCGAAAATTTTGTCGCCATCTTCGACGCGCGCTGTCAACATCAGGATTGGGATATTCGCCAGCCGTTCGTCGCTCCGCAGAATACGAGTAATTTCCCATCCGTCCCGGTTGGGCAGCATCAAGTCAAGAACCACCAGATCGGGTCGCTCCGCGCGCAGGAAATGTAACGCTTCCTCGCCGTCATACGCGGGGAACGTGGTCATTCCCGCTTGCTCCAGGTAGGATCGAACCAATCGGACAATTTGCTTGTCGTCGTCTACTACGAGAATTCGAGCCGCCATTGTCTCACCTATACATCAAACGCTAAATTAAGTATAGAGCGTACTTGTGGGAAAATTATGAACTATACAGGCCACAAATTGGGAATTTGATCACCTGAAAAGGAGATTTTCCATGCAAAACCCACGTACAGATCTGCTCGCTCTATTTTCTAGCCGTGAGGGACACTTTAAGCTCGAATCGGGCCATCATGGCAATCTCTGGCTTGACCTCGATCATCTGTTTCTACGTCCCCAAAAACTTCAACCCTTCATCGCTGAACTTGCACAGCGATTGGCGAAGTTCGAGGTCAAAGGCGTCTGCGGGCCGCTGCTGGGCGGCGCACTGCTGGCGCAGGTGATTGCCATAGAACTCAATATCGAATTTTACTATACTGAGCGCTTCGTAAATCCCCAGGCCGACGGTTTGTATTCCGTAGAATATCGGCTTCCGAAGCCGCTTCAAGAAGCTATACGGGGTAAGAGAAGAGTATAGGGATTGTGGATGATGTGATCAACGCGGGATCAGCGGTTCGGGGAACGCTGTTGGCGCTCCAGTCGCATAACGCAACCTGCGCCGTTGTCAGTTCTCTGCTGGTATTAGGCTCCTCCGCGCCGCGATATTTCGAGAGTCAAAATATCCCATTAGAAAGTTTGGACCAGAAAGCAAGCGATCTGTGGTCGCCATCTGTTTGCCCTCTGTGCCGGGCCGGAGTCCCCCTTGAATCGCCTGTATAACACAGCCGAACTCTGACCCCGCCAATTTGTGCGGGATGACAGGCAAATCGCAGTCTACTGAATTCGCCAGCAGCCCAGCCCTACGATAAAATGGCGTTGACAGAAAGGTAGAAAACTTGAACGAGCTAAAACAACGGATTCTGGCAGAGGGCCAAAATCTAGGCGAGGGCATCCTCAAGATTGACAGTTTACTCAACCATCAGATCGATCCTGGTCTGATCATGCGCTGCGGCGAGCAACTGGCCCGGCAATTTGCCGGGATGGGCATTACGCGCATTCTCACCGCTGAAGTTTCTGGCATTGCTCCCGCTTTTGCGACGGGGTGTGTACTTGGCGTTCCCGTCGTCTACGCGCGCAAGGTCAAACCGGTGACGATGTACGGGCCGGTCTACCTGGAAACGGCTCCTTCTCACACGAAGGGCATGGACGTGCAGCTCCTGGTCGCGGCGGAATTTATGCCCGCAGGTCAGCGCGTCCTGATCATTGATGACTTCCTGGCCTCAGGCCGGACGCTGCGCAGCCTGGTGCGCATCGTGCAAAGTGCGCGCTCCGAGGTTGCCGGAATCGCCTGTGTGGTAGAAAAAACGTTCGAAGGTGGACGTGCTGCGCTTCAACATTATGGTGTGCCGATTGTTGCGCTGGCTACCATCACCTCAATGGACAACGGCAAGAT
>DATGFK010000507.1:0-4252 GCA_035309185.1 Aggregatilineales bacterium | reverse complement strand
TGCGAGGGCATCCAGGCAGCGGAAGCCGATGTTGTGGCGCGTCTTTTCGTATTCACGGCCTGGGTTGCCCAGGCCCACGATCAGATATTTATCGGTCATGATCCACCTGGGACATCACGCGCCGGATGGCAGGGCGCAAGCGGTTATGGATCACGCTGTAGCCGCCGATGAGCGCAAAAGCGACCAGCGCGACCAGCATACCATTACAGAAAGCCGCCTGTATAGACCCTATCATCCCGGCGATAGCAGGCGCATCCGGCACGCTTCCGGGATCACTCTGGCCGATCAGCGTGGCGATCACAGTTGGGATCACCGCCGGGTGACTGGTGCTGGTTGGGGGCTGCTGGACAATGGGAGTGGGCGAGGGGCCAGCCGTGGGCAAGGCAGTCGGCTGAAGGGCGGTTGGCGATGGCAGCGCAGTGGGCAGCGGAGTTGGCTGTTTGTTGCTGACGTGCAGGTTCTGTACCACATCGCTGATCACGGTGCCATCGCGCAGCACAACCCGCAGACGGATCTCGTAGCGTCCGTCGGGAACAGTTGTCGTGTTCCACTGGCCGAGTACGCCTGAAGTCACCTGCTGCGTGATCGGCCCGGCGATGGGGAACCATTGCACTACGCCGGTATCCTGCTGGTCAAATTCCAGCACATAGCGCTGCATATTCGCATTGGCTGCCGTACCCTGGATCGTTACCAGCCCGAACAGCGAGTCGCCCTCCTTCGGCGCGGTGATCCTGGCAGAATTGGCATCCTGGGCCAATGCAGCGCCGGAATTCGCCAGCAACGGGCAAACCATTGCCAGGACGAATAGAAATGTGCTTTTGCGAAAATCGCTGCCCTTAGCCATGCGCCGCCTGCTGATCTGTAAACGGTTCGGTGGGGAAATTGAGTAAACCGGGAATGTGCGAACCGGTAAAGTTTAGCAGCAGCAGACGAAATTCGCAAGATGGAATCCGAGCTTTATCGCTCTGCCATGAGGAAGAAACACTGGGGACACTTTCACAATTTGCCTATCCGATCTAGACTCAGGCGCGCCATAGGAGGGACACAAACAGGTCAATGACAGGCGAAGTCGAGCAAACTTACCGCTACCAGATGGAAAAGCCGGTGGAGTACGTGCCGCAGCGAGTCGTCTCGCTCGTGCCAAGCGTCACCGAGTCTCTGTTCGATCTGAACATTGGAAGCCGGGTTGTGGGAGTTACGGATTACTGCACCCGCCCGGCGGAACTCGTGCGCCGACTGCCGAAGGTCGGCGGCACGAAGAATCCTGACATCCAGATGATCCTGGCGCTGCGGCCCGACCTGGTGATCATGAACCGGGAAGAGAACCGGCGGGCCGACGCCGACGCCCTGGCCGCAGCGGGCATCCCGACCTGGATTACGCATCCCGATACTGTGCGCGAAGCGCTGGATTTGCTATGGGCGATTATGGACGTATTCGAGGAGCCAAGCATGGTTCCCCGCGTCCGGCTGATCGAGATTACCTATGAGTGGACGCTGGGCGTGACGCGGGAATTGACACCCAAACGAGCGTTTGTCCCGATCTGGCGCGATCCCTGGATGACCTTTAATCGAGAGACCTACATTCATGATTTGCTGCGGGTGGTAGGTGTGGAGAACGTCTTCGCAGATAGAACTCGCCGCTTCCCGCTTGAGGCCGATCTTGGACAGGCTGAGCCGCTTGATGCGGGCGATTCGCGTGCAGCAGGCCATGATGATCGCTATCCTCGCATTAGCCTGGACGAAGTCGTTGCTGCGCAGCCCGACCTCGTGCTCCTGCCGGATGAACCCTATGCCTTCGCCCAATCCGATCTCAACGAACTGGCTGCGCTGGACATTCCGGCGGCAAAGAACGGTCAAATTTTGCTCGTAGATGGTAGTTTATTAACCTGGCACGGTACGCGCATCGCCTATGCTCTGCGCGACCTGCCGCCCCTGCTGGGAACACTTCCCGCACAAGGAAATTGATCGCGATGCACACAAACTTACTCGACGCGCTCATGAAAAGCATTGCCGTGCCTATCCTGGCGGTGGACGACTACGGGCACGTTCTGATGATGAACCAGGCGGCGCGCGATCTCCTGCCCAACAATACCATCGAGACCAGCGGCATTGGACTCGATGCGCTGTTCCCACAGTGGAAAGATCTGCTCGACGAGTTGAAGGCCAGCAAATCCGCCTTCCGCCAGGACATTGACCTGGGCCAGGATCGGATCGGCGAGGCCAGTGTCACGCCTTTGGCATCCTACGGTTGGGCCATCACTATTTATGACGCAACGGCCCATAAAGAGATTGAGGCGCGCAAGAATAATCTCCTGAACGAAGTCACGCATGATCTCAAGCAGCCGCTTTCGGCGATCCTCAGCTTCAGCGATATTGTGCAGGCCAGCGGAGACCTCAGCGACAGGCAGCTACAATACCTGGATCGCATTCGTTCCTCGGCGGCGAGGATGACAGAACAGGTTCATCAACTGCTTGATGTGGCCTGGATCGAAGCGGGCATGAAGCTGACGCTGTCCGAAGTCGATCCCCTTAGCCTGGTGCGTGCCACGCTGGACGAACTTGAAACCCGCGCTACGACCAAACACATTCGCCTGGCGCTGGATGCTCCTGACGAGCCTATACCCACGTTTACAGGCGATGGCAGCCGTCTGCGGCAGGTATTGACGAACCTGATCACCAACGCCATCAAGTATTCAGGTGAGAATTCAACCGTCAGCGTTCACGTCTGGGCAGAAGATCGCACCCTATACCTGTCCGTTACGGATCAGGGAATGGGTATTGCGCAGGAACACCTGCCCCGCCTGTTTGATCGCTTCTATCGCATCAAGGATAAGAACACTCGCCAGATCGAAGGCACGGGTCTGGGCCTCTATATTGCCCGCTCGATTGTGGAGCAGCACGGCGGTCAGATTACCGCGCAGAGTGAACCCGGCCAGGGCAGCGTTTTCACCGTATCCCTGCCACTGGCCCAGCCACCTGCATCCAAACACAAGCGCAAATCGAAGGCGACAACGTAGCTTGGGCGCCGGGATCAAGTCGCCGCGCTTGTATGTCGTCAAAGAAAGTGGGACTCGGTAAGAGATACAATGTGAGGCTTAGTTATCAGGAATCTCTTTACGAACCAGGTGTTCCAAAGGGTCTGAAGACGTACAGTGTCTCGGCGTATAGCTGAAGGGGTGAGGGAATCGGACTTCCGGCCAGCAAGCGTTATCGCTACAATAGAAGCATTGCAAGGAGAATTCTCATATGACAAACACCCTGGACACGATCAGACAGTTGCTAACTGAGATAACACCCGCTGAAAAGGCCGAAGTTCTTCAGTGGATTGCCCACGATCTTGGAAATGCTTTCCCCGGTATTGAACGGCGCCCTGGTGTTCAGGGCGGCGCGCCCTGCATTGTCCGTACACGAATCCCCGTCTCAACGCTGGCAGCCTTGCGCGAAATGGGAGCCTCTGACGCCGAGCTACTTCAAGACTATCCAACGCTCACAGCGCAAGATTTAGCGAATGCCTGGGCTTACTACGATGCACACCGCGCAGAGATCGATCAAGAAATTGCTGATGACGAAGCAGCCTGAGCATGGCGCAACTTTACGCCGACGAAGATTTTCCGCGCCCGGTGGTGGAAGCCCTGCGACAATTGGGGCATGATGTGTTAACAGCCTTCGAGAGCAATCAAGCTAATCAGTCTATTGCAGATGCAGATGTTTTGGCTTTCGCTACAAAGCAGAAACGTGCGTTGCTCACGTTCAATCGTCGGCATTTTATTGCCTTGCATCTGGCAAATCCTCAACATGCCGGACTAATTGTGTGTCGAAAAGATATTCAATTTTCTGCTCTGGCACAGCGCATCGATACGGCTATTCGATCTGTGCCACAGCTCGAAAATCAACTCTTGCGGGTGAATCGTCCAGGCTAAGACCGCAACCCTCAGTCCAGTGGACGGCAAACGGGACTCCCCCTGCGTGACGAGATCGCTGTTCGTCTTCAGACCCTTTGGGACACACTCATCGGCAAGAGATTCCTGATGGTGAAGCCAGGCATGATGTCTCTTGTTGAGTCCCACTTCCTTTGACGACGTACAATTGTATCCAACATTTAGCACTTACTTTTGGAGATGAATTTGCCCGCCAAGTCTGGACCCTTGGCGGGTTATTCATGCCACCCCAAATATAGACCGTTAGAAATCCGCCAACAAAACGTCCTCTGGTCAATCGTGCAGTGCTATAATGCCTCACTGTCGAAGCACGT
>DATGFK010000506.1:0-3928 GCA_035309185.1 Aggregatilineales bacterium | reverse complement strand
GGGGATTTGGGTGAGGTCAACCCTCACCCGTCTTGACAAAATCGCTGACAAGCTGCGGCGTGGCCGTATCGAAGCCAACCACCTCCAGCATTCCGCCGTCGTCCGGTTCGGCGATAGTGAAGGGCCGCACTGGTCACGCCTAAGACGGCTTCGCCGGGATGCCGCGTTAACCACTGAGCTACAGGCCCGGTTTCCCAGACCTGATACGATTCGAACGTGCGACCTGCCGGTCCCAAGCCGATAACCCTGAAGCGCCGACCCGTAACGAGGGCCGTTAGAGGATGGAACGAAAAGCGTCAAAGCGCAAATTGACGGGAATATAGTTTTATATAGTTATATAATGATGATGATAGGTCAAATTGCAGGCCAATGCCCTGTCCACTGTGCCACGTCCTGGGTGCTGTAGGGCAAATGATAATGCGCAATCAGCGAATACCAGAGGGCTGGATGTGGGTTGGCATCGCTGTGGTTCGTCTTGAGAATTTGCCAGGCATCTTTCAGGTCATAGCCGCGATCCACCAGGAAGGCCAGGACGAACGTTGACGAACGGCTGATCCCGGCCCCGCACTGCACCAGGACGCTTCGTCCGGCTTCAACCTGTTCCCTCACAAATGCCACGCCCTGTCGCAGTTGTTCCGCCGGGATGGGTTCGCCGTCGGGCAGGGGGTTATCGCACACCACAAAGTCGGCGGGCCAATACGGCCCATCTTCATACAATTTTAGAACATGCGTGATCCCGACCTCGCGCAGAATTTGGGCCGAATAAATGGCTCGATAGCCGCTGATGTAAACGCCGTGCGCTACGTGATCGATCATGGGTGCTACATCTCCTGCAATCGGGTGCCGACGCGACTCGCTTTTTTGGGGGGCCAGTGGCACACTTAAAAGCGGCCTTGCTACAATGTCCCTTAGTAAGTTCTACCTAAGTACCAACATAGATGCCCCAACAATGCGGGCTGATCTTAACAGTTTTTCATACAATCTACCTGTTTGACTTAAAACCTGTCAAAGCGAGCAAACAACGTGTCAAAGAAAACCTCTTCTCCGAACAACACCTCCGGCGAACGCGGTCCGCTGGCCGCTGCACGCAATCGTTTCCAAAAGATGGTACTCGACAGGCGATATGGTGGCTCGAAGGCGGACAAGCGTGCGCCGTTCAAGACCCCCGGCACGGTCATTGCTATCGAAAAGGTCGAACGCGGGATCGTCGTCCGCTGCGATCATGGCGCCATACGCCTGACGGTCATTGCGCCCGATTGCATCATGGTGCGCTTCCAGGAATCCGGCAAATTCGCCATCCCGTTTTCGTATTCAGTCGCCAAAGTCAGTTGGCCGGACGTGCAATTCACGGTCAAAGAGTCGGACAATTCCGTTGTGCTGTCCGCGCCGGAAATTAGCTGCGAGATCATCCGCGACGACGCAACCCTCCGCTTCCGCAATGCGCACGGCGAACCGATCTTCCGCGAGGCCGCGCCGCTCTCCTGGCACGAAGGCGAGATGCGCGTCACCCGCGAACTTCCCAACGATGAACAGTGCTTCGGCCTGGCTACGCAGCCCGTATCGCTCGATCTGCGCGGCAGGCGCTATTTCCTATGGAATACCGATCCAGTCGGTTTTGACCGGGGCCGCCTTCCCACTTATCTGAACGTGGGGTTTTACCTGGGCGTACGCAAGGATCGCGCCGTCGGTATTTTCTGGGACAATTCCAGCCGGGGTTGGGTAGACGTGGGAGCAGAGGAGGAGGAGCAGCTCACCTTCAGCGCCGCGTCGGGCGAACTGCGTTATTATGTCTTCAGCGGACTCGACCTGATGCCCGTGCTGAACCGCTACACGGAACTCACCGGACGGATGCCTATGCCGCCCATGTGGGCGCTGGGCTTCCACATCAGCCGCTGGAGCTATTACCCCGCCGACAGAGTACGCGAGATCGCCACCGGGCTGCGACGCCGCAACATCCCCTGCGACGCGATCTACCTGGACATCCATTACATGGACGGCTACCGCTGCTTCACCTGGGATCGCGAACTGTTCCCCGCGCCTGCGGTGCTGTTTGGCGAACTGGCCGAACAAGGCTTCAAGGTCGTGACCATTATCGATCCGGGCATCAAAGTTGACGCGGCTTATAAAGTCTATACCAGCGGCCTGGAACAGGACGTTTTCGTGAAGCTGCCCGATGGCAAACCGTTTACCGGGCCGGTGTGGGCGGGCAATTCGGCCTTCCCGGATTTCACCAGCCCCAAAGCGCGGGCCTGGTGGGCTTCGCAGTTCGACGCGCTGATCCGGCCTGGCGTGTCTGGAATCTGGAACGACATGAATGAGCCAACCGTCTTCAAGAGTGGGCCAAACCTGACTATCCCCGACTACGCCCAACACGAGTTCGAGGGCGAGAAGCTTACGCACGCTGAAGCGCATAATGTGTATGGGATGCTTATGGCGCGTGCCTCGCGCGAGGCGCTGGAGAAGATGCGCCCCAATAAGCGGCCCTTCAACCTGACGCGCTCCGGCAGCGCCGGGACTCAGCGCTATGCCTCGTTCTGGACGGCGGACAACCGCGCTACCTGGGATCATTTGAAGCTGTCCATCAGCATGATCATCAATTCGGGCCTGACCGGCATGGCTTTCACCGGCGCCGACATCGGAGGCTTCGAGGGCAACACTGAGCCGGAACTGTACACACGCTGGATTCAGCTTGGCGCTCTGCTGCCTTACTTCCGAGTCCACACACACCGAGACACCGGCCCGCACGAACCGTGGGCTTTCGGCCAACCATACGAGGACATCTGTCGCAAGTATATTAATCTGCGCTACGAAGTGCTGCCCTACATTTATTCGCTGTTCGCCCAGAACGCGCAAAATGGTTGGCCGATCATCCGCCCGATGTTCATGGCCGATCCTGCCGACAACCGCCTTCGCAGCATCGAGGATGCTTTCATGGTAGGCGATACGCTGCTCGTCGCGCCGATCCTCGAAAAGGGTAAGACGCAGCGCAAAATCCTGCTGCCGCGCGGCACCTGGTACGACTTTTACACCAACAAGGCAATCCAGGGCGATCAGGAGATCACGGTGGATGCGCCGCTCGACATGCTGCCCCTGTACGCCCGCGCGGGCCAGGTGATCCCATTGTGGCCCGTCCAGCAGTATATCGGGCAGAAGAAGATCGAGGAACTGCATCTCAAAGTCTTTGCGGGCAGTGGCGAGGTGACCCTTTACGAGGACGCTGGCGAAGGGACGGATTACCTGAACGGCGTCTATCGCTGGCTGTATTTCACCTGCAAGCGCGTGCCAACCGGCGGCATCGAGATCAACTGGCGGCGGGCCGGGAAGTACAACCCCCCCTATGACCGGGTGCGCTGCGAGGTGTACGGTATTGACATCGAGCCGCGTGACGTGCAGCTTGATAACCAGTCCGCGCCGCTGTGGTATTACGAAAAAGGCGTGGTCGAATTCACGGCCAACAAGCCGTTCGATACGGCAGTCATCATTGACGCAGACATGGACAATCCCGGCTCGACTCTGATGCGTTCGCCGCTGAAGAAGGGGTGAGAGGGCGCGCCGATGTCAACGGTCTTGTTCCCGATGCGATTGAAGTGCTTCAGGACTTTGCATCTGCGGGTAAGTGAGACATCTTAAGAGGCAAGAGAACTGGCGCTAATGCCCAATTTCATTTTGCCCTCCCGATCGTAAATGGTTTGAGAACTCGTTGATATTGCAACATTGACCAAATAACCGCCAAAATACTGAGGAGGAATACCGTTATGTACACAACAAAAATCGCTACAGCTAACATCAGGAGTGGAATTCCCGATGAGGGTTCGGGATTTTGAACCAAATATAGGGAAAAAGCTCCTAACGTGAGGATCACTATCGGAACCAAGATACAGCCCAGATTGGCGAGCATCCACGCTCGCCTAACGTCTTCAGGATCAAC
>DATGFK010000505.1:0-3856 GCA_035309185.1 Aggregatilineales bacterium | reverse complement strand
CTTGTAAATACTTACGATCGTCATTCTCCCAACGTTTCGACGATTTACTGTCGGGCAGCAGTACAGCGATATCAGCGCCCGCGGCACGAACAGGAAAAGTGGCCGCGACCATGGCGAGTGAACTTGCCATGAGCATTCCTGACAGGAAAAGATTAGATATTTTACGCATGGGTTCTCCTCATAGAATTTGACTGAACTTCGGAATAGACTAACGTGGAAGAAAAGGAACATTGGTTGGGGGATTCAATGGCTTCTAGTTGGATACACATACCTCCCTGCGCGATCTCCCACGCTGTGCATAAACTTGCCTTGAGTCCTGGCGTGGTCACGTTCGCGCGTTGAACAAAGTTAGCGTGTTTACACTATACCCCATAGAGGGTGCCAAAGGTTTGCCAAAGTTCTGCCATAAACTCTACCCATGCACATTTTGTGGCACTTGTCAGGGGTCGTGCTACAATAAGCGACGTTTATCACAAATGATCCAATTGACGCAAAAAGATTCGCATAACGACTATTTTCAGATGCTATGCACCAAAATCACGATGCCCCTAACCGGGCATTTGAAGCCAGCACGCGCCTTTGCATCCAGATCGCGTAACAGGGGAGGAAAATGCGATGCAGCAAACAAATGAATGGATCTTCATTGGGATTTTCTTCGCAATCTGCTGGGTATTCCCAGCAGCGCCAGTGATCATGGCCCAGTTGCTACAGCCGAAGCGTCCGAACAAGGTCAAGCAGGAGACCTACGAATGCGGCATTGAGACAATCGGACCGTCGTGGGTGCAGTTCAAAGTGCAATATTATATGTATGCCCTGGTCTTCCTGGTCTTTGACATCGAAACCGTATTTCTGTTTCCGTTCGCCGTGGCCTTCAACCAGGTGACACTCTTCGCAGTATTTGAATTAGTCGTGTTCATCCTGCTGCTCGGCGTCGCACTGGTCTACGCCTGGCGCAAGGGCGCACTGGAATGGGCCTGAGGCGCGGTCAGGGGGAATCAGGGGAATAAAAGATGATTGATTTTCTGGTAAGCCAGGGCTGGAGTAAAGATGTTGCAACAGGTGTGGCGCTACTGCTCGGAGTGATCGCAGTCAGTTCCTTTGGCCTGGTATGGGTTATCTTCGGCATCTGGCTGGAACGCAAGTTTGCTGGTCGCGTCCAGGATCGGCTTGGCCCCAACCGAACCGGGCCTTTTGGCCTGTTTCAGACCTTTGCCGATCTGGGCAAGCTGCTGACCAAAGAAGACATCACTCCCGAAGGTGCAGATAAGTTCATCTTTAATTTTGCGCCGTTGCTGTCGGTGGTTGCCGTGATCTTGATCTGGGCAGTGGTGCCGTTCAGCAAGGAATGGATCGGCGCGGACGTGAATGTTGGCGTACTGTACTTCACGGCAGTGGGTTCGCTGGGTACGCTGTCCATCTTGTTAGCAGGTTGGGGCAGCAACAACAAATACGCACTGCTCGGCGCTTTCCGCGTGATCGCAGCCCTGATCAGTTATGAAGTACCGATGATCCTGTCTATTCTCATACCGGTGATCCTGGCTGGAACCATGAGTATGCAAGGCATTGTCGAAGCCCAGCATATCTGGTACGTCTTCATCGTCCCGGTGACGGCAGTCATGTTCTTTACGTCCAGCCTGGCCGAGATCGGGCGCTCACCGTTTGACCTGATCGAAGCCGAATCGGAAATCGTGGCTGGCTTCAACATCGAGTACAGCGGGATGAAGTTCGGCATGTTCTTCGCGGCAGAATTCCTGCACGCTTTTACCATCTCCGTGCTCACCGCGATCCTGTTTTTCGGCGGCTGGCGGGGGATCGGAGCGAGTGTTGCTGGCGCAGGCGGCGATGCCCTGGGCTTCGTGTGGCTCTTCATCAAGAGCGTAGGGCTATACCTGTTGGTGATGCTTATCCGCAATACGGTCCCCCGTATCCGTATTGATCATATGATGAGCCTCAACTGGAAAATTCTGGTTCCCCTCTCGCTCGTCAATCTGATCATGGTCGCTATTCTCGCCAAAGTGTTCCAGCCCGATTACGCAGGCCAGTTTCAGATCGCCGCAAACGCAACAGGATTGGGCGCTCTGCTGTATCAATTCTTCGGCGTAAACATTGTTGCCGAGCTGCCGCGTGCCATCGCCTTACTCATTGCAAACCTGCTGTTGTGGGTTGTCGTCAGTGCAGTGCTTCACCGCTTTGCCATTCTGGATCGCCGCCGCGTGCAGGACTGGGTTGAACCGGCCACGGTGGCAGGGGAACATACCGCTTCGGCGCCTGCACCTGGGCGTTAGCGCAGAAGGGTCACGGGAGGATTTCGATGCCGAATGTAGATGTGGTGCAGTGGATAGCGTTCGTCGTCCTATCACTGCTTGTGCTGGGCGGGGGCCTGATGGTCGTCGCCGATCAAAACCTATTTCACGGCGCGTTGTGGCTGCTGGTGTGTCTGTTTGGTGTAGCGGGCTTGTTCGTGATGCTGTCTGCTCCCTTCCTGGCCGCTGTGCAGGTGCTGGTGTATATGGGCGCCATTGTGATCCTGATCATCTTCGCGATCATGCTGACCCAGAAGATGATGGGGCAGCGAGAGGCGCTCAATGACAGGTGGCCGGTGGGACTGGTTATGGCGGCGATGGCGTTCCTGCTAACCTCATTCGTGCTGGTGCTGGCCTCTAATTCGCCACTGCTGGCCGGGGCCACAGGCAACGTAACGGGTGACACCATTCTCAAGCTCGGCAATTCGTTGGTTGACACCGGGCAATACGCATTGCCGTTCGAGCTGGCCTCACTGCTGCTGACGGCGGCCATGATCGGCGCGATTGTGATCGCCCGCGAAGAAGCCTGATCCGCCGGATCGGAACATAGGAGCAAATGACAGTATGGTTCCATTGATTGCATACCTGATTGTCGCCGCCGGTTTGTTCAGCCTCGGAATGTATGCCGTGCTGGCGCGGCGCAACGCGATTGCTATCCTGATGGGTGTAGAACTCATGCTGAACGCCGTCAACATCAACCTGGTGGCGTTCTGGCGCTTTTCGCAGCCGGTTACGGAAGCGGCAAACGGTCTGAAGGTCGGTATGGCCGGGCAAGCCTTTGCGGCGTTCGTGTTTGTCGTGGCGGCTGCTGAAGTGGCTGTCGGTCTGGCGCTGGTGATTTCGATGTACCGCAACCGCCGCACGGTGATCGCCGAAGACATAGATTCTCTCAAATTCTAAGGACGCACTTATGAACTGGTCTGACCCTAACTATTTAACCTGGCTGATCCCGATTCCGCCGCTCGTGGCGTTTTTCGTGATTATCCTGGCGGCGGGACGCAGTAAAACTCTATCGCACATAATCGCCATTGGCTGTGTGTTTTCGTCGTGGCTGATGAGCCTTAGTATCGTGTTGGCAGCGGTCACACAGCACAAAGACCTCGGCTTGGTGGGTGGTAGTCTCGGGCCTAAAGGTGTGTGGGGCGGCTCGATCAACTGGCTCGCCAATGGTACAGGTTCGGGCCTTCGTGCGATCAACATGGGCGTGCTGGTAGACCCGCTGACGGTGATCATGCTGTTCATGGTTCCCCTGGCCTGTTTGTTGATCTTCATCTACTCGCTCGGCTATATGGCTCATGACCCGCGTAACACGCGGTTTTTTGCCTATTTGAGCCTGTTTGCAGGCGGGATGCTGATCCTGGTCGTGGCCGATAACCTCCTGATGCTGTTCATCGGTTGGGAAATCATGGGCCTGTGCTCGTATCTGCTGATCGGGTTCTGGTACGAGAAGCCTAGCGCCTATAAGGCCGCCATGAAAGCCTTCATGACCACACGTATCGGCGACGTGATCATGATGCTAGGCATCGCTTACCTGTGGGCCTCAACAGGAACGC
>DATGFK010000504.1:0-4939 GCA_035309185.1 Aggregatilineales bacterium | reverse complement strand
TTGGAGGCTCATGAGCGAGACCCCTCCTGCGTGAATCCGTGCGTTTTAACTTTTTCCAGTGCCGCTTGCTTGACGGCGGGATCGTCCAGCGATCCGTTAGTGAGCGCGTTGTGACCGTAAACCACCCGGTGACCGCCTATTGCCACCAGCGCGACCTCTTTTTCTTCGCCGGGTTCAAAGCGCACCGCCGTCCCCGCCGGGATGTCCAGGCGCATCCCATAAGCCTGTGGGCGTTCAAAGTGCAGGGCACGGTTGACTTCAAAGAAATGGTAATGGCTGCCCACCTGCACGGGCCTGTCACCGGTATTGCTGACGAGCAGCCGAATGGCCTCACGCCCAGCGTTGAGCGTGATCGGCCCCGCAGCCTCGTCTAGCAGATATTCGCCAGGGTTCATTGATCGTCTCCTTCAGCGTATCGGATCGTGGACAGTGATGAGCTTGGTGCCATCGGGAAAGGTGGCCTCGACCTGCACCTCGTGGATCATTTCCGGGATGCCGTCCATCACGTCGGCGCGGCTCAACAGTGTTGCTCCCCAGGTCATAATGTCCGCCACACTCTTGCCATCGCGCGCGGCTTCCAGAATTTCTGCCGTCAGGAGGGCAATGGCTTCCGGGTAGTTCAACCTGAGCCCGCGCGCCTGGCGTTTACGGGCAAGTTCCGCGGCCACGAAGATCAAAAGTTTTTCCTGTTCTCTTGGCGTCAAGTGCATAAAGGACTCTCCACGGGGCGAAAAACAAGAGACGATCTAAACGAAAAAGTATCCAGGGATCAAGGTGCGATCTGTCCAATAGTTGTCGGTCAAGTTTAGTATATTTTGCGCGGAAGCACTGCCGCCCGTCCGTACAAGAAAGTTTTTGCCGCCTGCCAGAAAGCGAGCAGTCCCGGCGCAAGGGATCGTCCACTCACGCTCAGGCCACGCACTGCGAGGCCATGCGCGACGAGCATAGACACGCCCCATAGCACCTCCTCCCGGCGTGAGCGTTCAAGCGCCAGGGCGCGCAACTGACCTTCGAGCGCCTGCCATTGCGACCCTTCAAGGCCCACTTTGCAGATGTAAAACGTCGTCAGATACCGGTAATTGCCCATTCGTAGGGGCGAAGATAGTGGACGGGCGGCAGGTTCCAGGCACAGCCGTTCGATGGCGATAGGCCGATCTTCTGTGCGGATCAGTGTCTCCAAATTGAGCTGCTCATAGGCAAAGACTTCATCGCGTGCGGTGCGCCCTGGCGCGAGGCTCTCCCACCAGAACAGCCCGGCATCCTGGGCAAGCATGATAGCGGTAGCCTGACGATAGCGAGAATTGGCAAAGGGGATGATCGGGTCAGGCAGGTATTCCAGGAGGGCCCCCTGACCGACCCTGATGCGCATCCGCTGAACTGCCGTTGGCGCACCCTGCCGGTGACGATAAATACGCGTGGCGCTGGTGGTCGTTAACTGCACTTCTGTGTGCTCGTCCAGGTCAATTTCGTAGGCCAGCGAATCGCCGCCCAGCACGCCGCCTGAAACGTTGTGTAAATGCACCAGCGCCCCGCCCGACTCCTGCTCAAAGGCGCGGATCACCTTCAGGGGTGGTGTTTGCTCCACAACGCGCAAAATTGTCTTTTTGCATGATGGCTGGTTTGATGAGGCTGCTTCGAAATGCAGGTGAAGCCACCCCTGCAGGCGATAAGCAAACCCCACCTCATTCACCGACGGCATCAACTGATAAACAGCCGGGTCGAGAGGTCGGGGTGACGCATCGAGGCTACCTCCAGCAGTGGCGCAAACATGGGTGGGATCAAGCTGTTCCGGTCAAGGCATTGCTGCGCGACTTCAGCGATAGCCCACTTCATTTCCCAGATCAGGTGGCTGGCATCCGTCTGTCCCAGCGGCAGCAGGCGCTGGCAAACTGACACCAGCGTCACCAGCGATTGTTGCAAGAATGCGGCCACCGCCAGTTCCGGCGGGATGGCCCACGCGCCGCAGGTTAGTCCAAAAGCCGCGCAATGATGCGTGTGACTCGCCTGGCTTTTGTTCACGGCCAAGGCGCGCTCCAAAATAGGCTGAGAGTCCAATCCGATAGCCAGTTGTAGGAAGCGCCGTCCAAGCGCGGCACTGGCCTCGCGACTTTCGCGGGCTAGCTTCAGCGCGTCAAGCTGATAGTTGAGGGACAACCACTGTGAATCGAATTCCAGCGTATTGTTCGCCGCTAAGAGATCATACGCGTTCAGACAACAGATACCCTCCACGCGACCTGCTTCCACAAAGTAATCCCGTATGAAAAGTGGCAACCGTTCGACGGAAAGCAACCCTTCGGCTATCAGGGTTTCCAGGCCGAAGGAGTGCGATAGTGTACCGATAGGCAGGGCGCTGTCCGTGATCTGCATCAATTTGAGCCAGGCCAGGGGTGTTTGTTGCATAGGCGTTGGACTCTAACATACCGGAGCCTTTCTCCGGCCCTGGCAATTTGCCCACAAAATCGGCCACCTGACAGATCACCCAAAAAATTCCAGGAAACTTACCACAGACTGCCCAAACGAGCCTCTCTTTGCGCACTTCGCACAAATAGGCGGAGGTTTGGACGAAATACTGAAGGCGGGGCAACCAAATTTCGTTTAATTCATCCGTGATGAGAAATCGGTTTGGCACCTATCCTTTGGGCTTGATCCTGTTTCTGGAAGGAAAATACGCATGGGCAAACGCAATGTGAGTAGACTGGAATCCCTGCTGAAATTGGGAACCGCTGTTTCGATGGTTGCCGTCGTCATCTCCACCACTTTTAGCATGACTGGCGTGGCGATGGCCGCCGATACGATCAAGGTTGGTATCCTCCACTCTTTGAGCGGCACCATGTCAATCAGTGAAGTCTCGGTGAAAGACGCCGAAATGATGGCAATTGACGAGATCAATGCCGCAGGTGGCGTGCTGGGCAAACAACTTGAACCCATTGTCGAAGATGGCGCAAGCGACTGGCCCACCTTCAACGAGAAGGCCAAGAAACTGCTTGAACAAGACAAAGTTGCCGTCGTATTCGGCTGCTGGACGAGCGCCAGCCGCAAGGCTGTAAAGGCAACCTTCGAGAGCGATAACGGATTGCTGTTCTACCCTGTACAGTACGAGGGGTTGGAAATGTCGCCAAACATCTTCTATACGGGCGCGACGACCAACCAGCAAATCGTTCCCGCAGTAGATTATCTGTTGGGCGCAGGCAAGAAGAAAATGTTCTTGCTGGGCTCCGACTACGTGTTTCCGCGTACTGCCAATACCATTATCAAGGCACAGTTGGCGGCCAAGGGTGGGGTTACTGCGGGCGAAGAATATGTACCACTGGGCGGGACAGAATTCAGCACCATCATCGAAAAGATCAAAGCTGCCAAGCCGGACGTGATTTTCAACACACTCAATGGAGACAGTAACGTCGCCTTCTTCAAACAGTACAAAGACGCTGGATTTACCGCCGACAGTTTGCCGACGCTCTCTGTGAGCATCGCAGAGGACGAGGTACGCGGTATCGGCGCTGATAACGTTGTCGGCCAATTGGTCGCCTGGAATTACTACGAAACGACCAAGACAGACGCCAATGCCAAGTTTGTGGCGGCCTACAAAGCCAAGTACGGCCAGGATCGCGTGACCGATGATCCGATTGAAGCGGGCTACTTCGGCGTCTATTTGTGGAAGATGGCCGTTGAGAAAGCTGGATCTACCGACGTGGCGGCGGTGAAGGCAGCGGCCAAGGGGATCGAATTCGATGCGCCCGAAGGCAAGGTCAAGATTGACGGCGACAACCAGCACACCTATAAGACCGTTCGCATCGGCAAGATTCGCGCTGACGGTCTGATTGACGAGGTTTCGGCGACAGATAGCTGGGTCAAGCCTGACCCCTATCTTTGCACTTACTCGTGGGCAGGTTCGCTACCTAAGCCGGACAAGGGTTGCCCGGCGATGGCTGCAACCATGGCTGCCACGATGAGCATGAGTCCGACTATGGCTGGAACGATGGCGGCCACGCCAAAGTGAGGTGAACAGGTAAAACTAAACGGGGCAAGCCTGGCTAGGCTCCCCACGACTCATCCATACGACGAATCCATCGCAGGAAGCACATTCTATAGCGTCTCATCGGAAGATGGGGCGCTATAACCCTTTTCAGGGCCAGATAGAGACGGAAGGTAGGTAATAGTCATGAGTTTAAGTCTTATTCTCCAACAGGCTTTTAACGGGATCAGCCTGGCGTCTATATTGCTGCTGGCGGCGCTTGGCCTGGCGTTCTCATTTGGGTTGATGAAAGTCATCAACATGGCGCACGGCGAATTTATCATGATCGGCTCCTACGTGACGTTTATCTTCCAGAAATACGTCGCCGTTGCCATTGGCGGGCCCAACGGCGCAAAAGACGGCGTAGCATTCGTTCTGTCGATCCTGGCTGCCTTTATCATCACGGCGGCGCTGGGCATACTGCTAGAAATGACGGTAATCCGTTACCTGTATGGCCGACCACTGGATACACTCCTGGCAACCTGGGGTGTGGCGTTGATCCTTCAGCAGCTTGCTCGGAGCATATTTGGCGCGTCTAACGTCGCCGTAACCTCACCATCCTGGTTAAACGGCGCACTGACCCTCTCAACTGACCTCGACTTGCCCTACAAACGCCTGTTTATTATTGCCCTGGTTACCATCTGCATTATCGGCATTTATTTCTACATGTACCGTTCATCCAATGGGCGGCGGATGCGGGCCGTCATGCAGGGTCGCGACACAGCCTCCGCGCTCGGAGTCGCCACACGCCGCGTGGATGCGTATACCTTTGCCCTGGGAGCGGGCCTGGCCGGTGTGGCAGGCTCGGCCCTGACGCTGCTTGGTCAAATCGGCCCGACCGTAGGGACGACCTATATTGTGGATGCCTTCATGGTGGTCGTTCTCGGCGGAGTGGGCAGTCTACCAGTGACAGTCATCGCGGCGGTG
>DATGFK010000503.1:0-5719 GCA_035309185.1 Aggregatilineales bacterium | reverse complement strand
CTTGGACATCCTCCTGGCCGGCTTGACCATCATCTTTCTGCTGGTTTGCGTCACCCTGCTGCCCTTCTCGCTGTTCAGCGTGGCGCAGGCCGGCCACGGCACGCCGATCACCGTCACGGTGCTGGTGGCGCTGCTGGTGTGCCTGATCCCGACCACCATTGGCGGGCTGCTGTCGGCTATCGGCATCGCGGGTATGGATCGCATGATCCAGGCCAACGTGATCGCTGTGTCGGGGCGGGCCGTCGAGGCGGCTGGCGACGTGGACGTGCTGCTGCTGGACAAGACTGGCACCATCACGCTCGGAAACCGGCAGGCCACAGCTTTCTTCCCGGTCAGCGGCGTAGACGAAAAAGCCCTTGCCGACGCCGCGCAAATTTCCTCGCTGGCTGACGAGACGCCAGAGGGACGCAGCATTGTGGTGCTTGCAAAAGAAAAATACGGCATTCGCGAACGCGACATCCACGCCCTGGGCGCGACTTTTGTCCCCTTCACGGCTCAGACGCGCATGAGTGGCGTTGACCTCAATGGCCGCCAGATTCGCAAAGGCGCGGCAGATGCCATCCGCGCTTACGTGGACCAATGCGGCGGCACTTTCCCCCCCTCCGTCAACTCGATCGTGAGCGATATTGCCAAACAGGGCGCGACGCCGCTCGTTGTGGCCGATGGGCCAAATATCCTGGGCGTGATCCAGCTTAAGGACATCGTGAAGGGTGGCATCAAAGAGCGCTTTGCCGAGCTGCGCCAGATGGGCATCAAGACCGTCATGATCACGGGCGACAACCCGCTCACCGCAGCAGCTATTGCGGCGGAAGCCGGTGTGGACGACTTCCTGGCCCAGGCTACCCCTGAAACGAAGCTGAAACTGATTCGCGATACACAGACAGGCGGACGACTGGTAGCCATGACGGGCGACGGGACGAACGACGCCCCAGCCCTGGCGCAAGCCGACGTCGCAGTTGCCATGAACACGGGAACGCAAGCCGCCAAAGAAGCGGGCAATATGGTAGACCTGGATTCCAACCCGACCAAACTGATCGAGATCGTCGAGATCGGCAAGCAGTTGCTGATGACACGCGGGGCGCTGACGACCTTCAGCATTGCCAACGACGTGTCGAAATATTTCGCCATCATTCCGGCAGCCTTCTCCACCACGTACCCGGCCCTCAAAGTGTTGAATATCATGCAACTTGCGACTCCGCAGAGCGCGATTATGTCGGCAGTGATCTTCAATGCCCTGATTATCATCGTGCTGATCCCGCTGGCGCTGCGCGGCGTACCCTACCGGCCTATTGGCGCCTCCAAGCTGCTCAGCAACAATCTGCTGATCTATGGCCTGGGTGGACTGCTGATCCCATTCGTCGGCATCAAGGCCATTGATCTGATCCTGATAGCCCTGCACCTGACCTGAAAGCGAGTGTAAGTCTATGATCATGAAACAACTCCGCGCCGGGATCGTGGCGTTCATAGGGCTGACCCTCATTACTGGCCTGCTATATCCGCTGGTCGTGACTGTGGTTGCGCAGGCAGTCTTTCCGAACCAGGCCAATGGCAGCATTCTGACCGTCAACGGTAAAGAAGTGGGGTCAGCGCTGATCGGCCAGCCATTCAGCGATCCCAGATATTTCTGGGGCCGTCTGTCGGCCACCAGTCCCATTCCCTACACGGCCTTCAATGCTGATACCATGACCGGCTCAAGTGGCTCCAATTTTGGCCCGACCAATCCTGCCCTGATCGGCAGCACTGGAACGGTGCAAACCGCCATTGACGCTTACCACGCTGCCGATCCTGATAACACAGCACCAATCCCGGTTGACCTGGTGACGGCTTCGGCCAGCGGCCTCGATCCGGACATCAGCCCTGCCGGTGCCGCCTACCAGGTGCATCGCGTTGCCAAAGCGCGCGGCCTGGACGACGCAACGGTGCAGACGCTCGTAGATCAGTACACGCAGGGCCGCACGCTCGGACTTCTTGGCGAGCCGCGCGTCAACGTTCTGCAACTCAATCTAGCCCTGGACGCGCTGCCCAACCAGAATCCGCCGCCCGCTGCAACGTCTGCTGCAACGCCAGCAGCGACCCCGGCGCAATAATCGGATTACAATTCTGTGTAAAGAAGTTTAATCAGTGAATTCCTGGCAGTAAGCCAGCCAGAAACGAGCATTACCTATGTATGATGAACATCGTCCTGATCCGGACGCCCTTCTCGCAGCCGTTCAGCACGAGGAGGCCAAACAGCAGCACGGCAAGTTGAAAATATTCTTCGGCATGTCGGCAGGCGTAGGCAAAACCTACGCCATGCTTGAAGCCGCGAAGCAGCGGCTAGCCGACGGCGTTGACGTCGTCATCGGCTACGTCGAAACGCATCACCGGGCCGAAACCGAGGCGCTTGTCACAGGGATACCGATTATCCCCCGCCAAAAACTGGAATATCGCAATGCGGTGATGGAGGAGATGGATATTGATGCCATCCTCCAGCGCAAACCGCAGCTCGTGCTGGTGGACGAGCTGGCCCATACCAACGTGGAAGGCTCCCGCCATCCCAAACGTTACCAGGATGTCCTGGAACTGCTGGCGTCGGGCATTGACGTCTACACAACGGTCAACGTCCAGCATCTGGAGAGCCGCGCTGACACTGTCGCACAGATCACCGGCGTGATCATCCGTGAGACCGTTCCCGATACCCTGATTGACATCGCGAGCGATATTGAACTGGTTGACCTCGACCCCGATGAACTGCTCAAGCGGCTGGCCGAAGGCAAAGTTTATACCCCTGACCGCGCTGAACTGGCCTCCAAGAATTTCTTCCGCAAGGGCAACCTATCGGCCCTGCGCGAAATGGCTTTGCGCCTGACGGCGGAGCACGTCGATCAGCAGATGGCCGACTACATGCAGATCGAACATATCCAGGGGCCGTGGAAGTCCCTGGATCGGCTGATGGTGGCGATCAGTCCCAGCCCCTTTTCGGAGCATCTCATCCGCTGGACGCGCCGCACGGCGTATACGCTCAAAGCGCCCTGGATGGCGGTATACGTTGAAGGGCCGCAGCCCACCAACGTAAAAGAGAAGGCCCAGCTTGCCCGCAACATGTCGCTGGTGCGCAAATTGGGCGGCGAGGTCATGGTAAGTCCGGGCGTGGACGCAGCCTCGGAGATCATGCGCATCGCCCGGACGCAGAATGTGACGCAGATCATCGTCGGCAAGCCATCGCGATCCCAACTCCAGGAGATTTCTCGCGGCGGATCGCTGGTCAATCGCTTGATCCGGATCAGCGGCAATATTGACGTTCACGTCATTACGGGCGATGAAAGCGCAGAGTCTGAAAATCTGCCGGTTCCAACACCGGTCTTCCATTCTACGCGCAGCCAGTACTTTACAGCGGTGCTTGTCGTCATCGCAGCAACCATCGCCACCCAGGCATTGGCCCCGGCAATCGGCTACGTTGAGACCAGCCTGGTCATGCTGTTTATGATTGTGCTGCTGGCAAACTTCGTCGGTCGCGGGCCGATCATCCTCGCCGCCGCCCTAAGCGGGCTGTTGATGGACTACCTGTACATCCCACCGCGTTTTACTCTGGCGATCAAATCGCTGCAAGATGGCTTAATTCTCGGTTTATACCTGATTATTGCCCTGGTGACAGGCAACCTGACTGCAAGACTTGCCAGCCAGAAAAGGCTCATGAGCCAGCGCGAAGACCGCACTCAGGCGCTTTACAGCCTGTCGCGCGAAATTGCCCAGGCCACGACGCTGGATGATCTGCTCAGGGTGCTCATCGCCACAGTATCGAAGGCATTCGACGCCGACGTCGCCATCGTGCTGCCCGACTCATCCGGCGACCTCGGTGCGCCTGACCCGCACAGCACTTTTCAAATGAGCGAAAAAGAGCGCGGTGTGGCTGAATGGGCGTTTAGTCACAGCCAGGCGTCCGGGCGATTTACCGATACCCTGCCCAATTCCGAGGCACATTATTTGCCTCTGACAACACCGGACAGCGTGGCAGGCGTGATCGGCATTAGCCCGCGCAGCACACAGCCCTTCACGGTAGACCAGGAATTGGTACTGCAAACGTTTGTCAGCAATATCGCCCTGGCAATTGAGCGTGAGCGCCTTCACAGCGCAGCGCACCGCGCGTCGGTTCTCGAAGAGTCGCAGCGCTTGTACACTACAGTCCTGGATTCGATCTCCCACGACCTGCGCGCACCCTTACAGAAAATAGACGCCGCATTGGAAGAACTTCTTGACCCATACAATGTCGGAAATCCAGAGAGCGAACATGAGGCGGCGGACATCATCAAACACGCCACGGGACGCCTGAAGCGGCTGGTCAACAACCTGTTAAATACGACCCGCCTGGATTCAGATCGGCTGCAATTCAACATTCAACCAGCAGACGTGAGACTGTTGATCAACGAAAGCGTGGCCGCCATGCAGCCCGACCTGGATACTCACGAGCTGATCCTTGATATTGACGACAACCTTCCCCTCGTCCCGATGGATTTCGCCCTGATGCAGCAGGTCTTAGAGAATTTGCTCCAGAACGTGGTCACCTATACGCCGCCTAACGTCCGTGTGCGGATCACGGCCAAAATGGATGGGCCACAGTTTGTCCTAAGCATTGCAGATCGTGGCCCTGGTCTCCCACCAGAGGCATTGGCCCATATTTTCGACCAGTTTTACGTAGTTCCTGGCAAAGCCACACGCGGCAACGGCCTGGGCCTATTCGTATGTAAGGGCATTGTGGAAGCCCACGGCGGGACAATCAGTGCGGAAAACCGGCCCACACACGGCGGGGCCAGGTTTACCATTCGCCTGCCTGCCGAAATCAACACGCCAGTCGCGGCCCAGGCCGACAAGGTAGCGTCTCAATCATGACTCTCCAAAATGGCGAAACGTTCGATCACTACAAAATCACCACGCACATGGCCCAGGGTGGTACCGGTGACGTATACCGTGCCGTGGACATGAATACCGGAAGTGAAGTCGCGCTGAAGATTCCCATGCGCGAGACTGTGCTCGATCCGGCGCGCTATGAACTGTTCCTGCGTGAGCTTGAGGCGCTGCGCGTCCTCGACCATCCAGCCGTGCAGCACTTTGTCGAATCAGGACGTCAGGGCAGCACACCGTACCTCGTCACCGAACTGGTTTCGGGCCGTTCCCTGCGCAGTATCCTCAAAGAGTGCGGCTTTCTATCGCCAGATCGTGCCCTGGCGCTGACGCGGCGCATTGCCGTCGGACTGCTTTACTGTCACAGTTTGAACGTGGTTCACCGCGATCTCAAACCAGACAACATCTACATCACCGGGAACGATCAGCCGGTGATCCTTGACTTTGGCCTGGCGCTGACCCCGGCACGTCCGGGCGCGGGGAAAGCCACCGGCACCATTGACTACGTGTCGCCGGAGCAAATCCGGGGTCAGCGCGGCGATAAGCGCACAGATATCTATGGTCTTGGCATGACCCTATACGAGATGCTTGCAGGCCAGCCACCTTACATCAGCGACGATCCAGAAGATCCCACCGACTTGCTGAATAAACATCTTTATGCAGCCGTGCCGCGCCTGGATCAGATTAATCCAGGGATTTCGCCGCAGGTCGCTACCCTGGTAGCGCGGTGCATCCAGCGCGATCCGGATGGGCGCTACGACGATATGGAAGCGTTGATCCACGACCTGGATCACCTGGAAAGTATTGACAGCTCTGCCCTCGAAGACCTGACCACGGCGCC
>DATGFK010000502.1:0-10852 GCA_035309185.1 Aggregatilineales bacterium | reverse complement strand
AGCGAAGGTTACGATCCGACAACGCGAGGCAGCCTTGAGGCGCAGATTGCTAACCTGGCCGATGAACTGGCCTACAGCGCCCACGACCTGGACGATGGGCTGCGGGCGGGTCTGCTTGCTCCCGAACAACCTGCGAACCTGGAAATCTGGCGCGTTGTCAAGGATAGCATCGGCTGGGACGGCAAGAATTTTGACGACATGACCCGCCATCGCTTGATCCGCCGCCTGACTCGCCTTGAGATTACGGATGCCATTCAGGCCACCGATGGTCGCCTCCTCTCTACAAATGTTCAGTCGCCAGAGGCGCTGCAAAGTCTCTCCGAAAACGTGATCTGCAATTCGCCGACGATGGCCCATATGAATGACGAACTCAAGGACTTCCTGTATGTCGAGCTGTACAACCATTACCGGATCATGCGGATGACTCAGAAAGCCTACCGCTTCCTGCGCGATCTGTTTGAGGTGTTTGTCAAAGAACCTCGCCAGCTTCCACCAGAAGTGCAGGGCCGAATCGAAGCGAAGGGGCTGCATCGCGCGGTGGCAGACTACCTGGCCGGGATGACTGACCGCTATGCGCTCATGGAATGGCAGCGCCTTTTTGATCCCTTCTCGCGCCCATGATGGAAGTCAGAACGTGAGCGAAACATTCACCAAATTGGCGAGGCTGCTGAAGCGAACAACCGAATCTTTGAGCACGGTCCCATCTTGCGATACCGGCAGGCGCACCGCGCCGGGAAACGTATACATTCCTAGTTCCAGGCCGAGATCGGCGGGGCGGGCTGTGCCCATATCGAGCGTGTACTGCGTCTGAACGATCTCGCCTTTGTCCCAGATGAAGGTCGGATATTGCCCGTTCCAGGGCCGGGCATCTTGCTGGGCAACGATCTGCCCATTTGCGCCGGTGAGGTGTACAAAAATTGTTGCATCCATTGGCGGACGCTTTGTGTCAGCCTGCCAGTATAACGATAGCTGGATACGTGAACTCATTTGTGCATCTGGCGCAACCGTCAAGGCGCGCAAAGTGACTCCAGCCTGGAATGTAGCATTGACTGTAACGCTATTGGCAGGAATTTCAGGCTCGCGCTGCTGCGGCACCTTAATCCAGCCGACGGTGGGGAAGTCGGTGAGGGCAGTGCCATCGGCGCTCGTGGCAGGCAAGTGACGATCCACATAGACGTATAACCCGGCTACCAGGCGATACGCGCCCGGCGCGAGGTTTGCAGGGATTTTCAGGATATGCGTATCGGCTACGTGATCGGATGGCGTCCAGAGGGTTGACGGATACAGCCACCGCTGAATCAACTCATCGTCGCCGCTGATAGTCTGGTAATCCTGCGTCTGTATTTGCACAAAAGAACTGTCGTAGTCTCCAATCTGACGTGTTGCCGACCAGTCGAGCGTGTAAGGGATCGTCGCGGCGGCGGAAGAGGGGAGGGTATCCGGCCCACGCCAGCCGTTGAGACGCGCCTGATTGCTGAAGACGATTCCCGCAGCATGTTGCTGCTCAAAGGTGATCACGCCCACGCTGCTGACTGGCTCGATCCGTGCGAGGAGCGCTCCGCTCGAACGGTTAACGCTATCGGCATTGCCCAGGTTTGACTGAACGGCCCGCAGGCTATCGTCGGATAAAGGCGGCAAGAGCGTGATACTTCCATTTTGCAGAAGCGCATAGTCGCGCGAATCGCTCAGGAGTCCACCGAGTTCAAGCGACCAGGGAATTACGAAGCGCGCATCAGGAGGAACAACGAACGACTCGTCGGCAGTTGTGACGTTGGGATAGCTGGTCAGGAGCCAGGCGCGCGTCGTCGTGCGCCCAAGCTCGTCTACCGGAACAAGCAGCGGCGTGTGCTGCGTGCTAAGCCATTGGGCAAACTCCATACGATCCGTGCGGAAGAACCATTCGAAGATCGTCGTTGGCACGCCGTACATATCGGCCATCAGGTGTTGAGCAAAATAGGCCTGGTACTGCTGGTGAATGGCGCCACCCAGCACGAAATCGAGGCCGAGAAGGCCAATGCAAAATACAGCGGGCAAGGCACGGCTCAAGATCGGGCGGTAATGCCTGACGATTGAACGAAGAACGGTGATGATCAGCGCTGTACCAGCGGCGACAATTATTGGGAAGACAGCGAATTCGCCCGAAATGCGCAGGCCATGCGGAAACTCGCCGGAGGCCAGGGCCGGGATGATGGTCAGAACTAATAACGCCGCTATCAGCGCGGAGGAAGGCGCACGTAAACGCCACAGCAGCGCCGCAAGACCGATCAAGAATATCCCGTTATAGACGGCAGGAAGCAGTGGCGCGGAGTCCGAATTGTACTGAGGGTTCGGATCGCCATTTTGGAAGAACTGGCTGGTGAGGCCCGGCAGCAGGCGCGGGAAAATAGAAGGCACGTGCGATGACACCGATCCAGAGCCTACATCCGTGGCGCGCCCGATGATCGTCAGCGGGCGATCCAGGAAGCGCAGGCCGAGCGGGATTAGCAAGATAGTACACACCGCGCCGATCATGATAAGTTTTGGGAGCCACTCTCGCCAGGAACTCCGCCGGAAAAGGAGCAAACTTAGTCCGGCGGCAGCCAGGGAAAACGGCACCACAAAGGCCGCCGTATAGGTGTACAGCAGCGCAGCCAGGCTGACACCGCTGATGATGAGCCATTGGCGTCCGCTGGCACGCAGGCCGCGCACAAAACTGCCGATGAACAGGAACATGAGCAGTGGCTGCGGAATGCCACGATAGATTGCGCGAGAGAGGGTGATGTGGTTCAAGCTGACGGCCAGAACGCCCATCGCGGCAAAGGCAGCCAATTGCCGAGTCGAGCGGGGAAGATCATAGAGACACTCACGGGCAGCCCAATAGGCCGCCGCAACGCTCAGGGTGCCGACAAAGACAGAGAAAAGCCGCATGGCGAAGATCGTTGATCCGAAGAAAAACGCGCTGGCAGCCAGCAAAACCTGGTAGAGCGGTTCGGGGCGGCCAAAGTCTTCGTAAAGAGGATAGACGCCGTTGTGGCTGATCTGCTGCGCATCTATGGCACTGGTGGCTTCGTCGGAACTGAGGCCAGGCGGGTAGGTCGCAAGTTCGGAGACGCGGAGGAAGAAGGCCAGAAACAAGACGGCGACAAGAACAAAATAGAAAGGCCAACGCATTCTGGCGGAGTCAAAAGTGAACGTGTTCATTTTCTAATTGCGCTTCTTTGGCTGATATACTGTCTGCCCGCGCCACTTGAAGGCCAAGTATGCCTTCGATTCTCGAAAATGAACATGTTCATTTCTGTCTGATTTCTGTTTAATCCAGGGCTGAAACTAAAATTGGCCCAAGACCGACCTGGGTATCGGATTGACCTGCTTGCTGTATGGGCAACCCTTGCGGTTTGCCATCCACGATGGAAAAGACCGACAGGCTGATCCAGTAATCGCCGGTTGCATGTGATGCGCCAAGTGGCAGATGCCGGGTTTCGGTGATGACCATTCCGGGACGCCAGCAGGTCATCGGGAAGTTGTTGTCGAAGGGCTGCCAGACGACGTTGGAAGGCAGCGGCTTGCCATCGGGGCCGACGAGGAGAGCCGAGAGGTAGTAGGGATAGCCGATAGGCTGCTCTGCGCGCCAGGACAGCGTCAGGTCAATGCCGTCACCGGCGGCTACACCACGCTGACCGATCAGCAGCACGCTCTCGTCAAACTTAAGCGGTGTCGGTAGGCTTGCAGCGGCAACTTCCTGAGTGGGCGGTTGTTGCGGCGGTTCCTGGAATTCCGTGACCAGGACGCGCACGAAAGCCACCAGGGCGATAAAGACGATGGCCTGGGTCACAGTGACCAACGCGCTGCCGGTCAGGCCGAGGAAGCGCGGGTGGTCGTCGGGGGCGCCTGCCATCTCTTGCAACTGGCGCGCCGCCAGGATCAAGACAAATGGGCTGAAGAAGAGCCAGACGCGGCCTGTCTCGCCGCGCGCCGTACCCGACAACAAGAGGACGAGAAGCGACAGGCCCAGCGCCAGGGCCAGCACATCGCTGATTTCAAGGCTGCGCTGGGCGTTGAGCCGCACGCTGCGGAAGATTCGGACGGTGGCGAGGCACACCAGCGGCAGGCCGGTAAACATGGCGAGGTCGTAGCCGTTGAGGAATATCCAGGGCAGGTAAGGGTAGTCGGCGGCCAGGTGGCGGCCCAATGCTTCGGCAAGAATCTGCATGGGGGTGACGCCAAAAAACGCGGCGTACAGTGCCCAGACACTGATGAGGCCAAGCAGAGACGGCAAGCCGATGCGGAGGATGACTGCGGCCAACTGGCTGCGGGACAACTGTTTAGCCTGGACAGCCTGGATTATAAAGAGGGCCGCGTAAAGGAGCAGAAATCCGGCCAGAGGAATTACAGAAATGTTGGCAAAAGTTGCCAGGGAGACGATCACAGCGGACAGGAAAGCAAGGACAGCACTCGCAACGGGACGGACATTCCAGGCACGCAGGGCACGATCCAGCAAGAAATAGGACACGAGGGCCAGAAGAGGATAGAGGACATTCCAGTCGGGGGTGAACATGGTGAGGGCAGGGACGAGCGGCCACCACAGCGCAGCCCATTTGCCGCCCAGGCGATAGAGCGGGAAGACCGCCAGCCCGCCCCACACGGGCATCAGGACACCGAACCAGGCCGAGGCAAGCTGGGCGTTGCTGTAGGCCATGATAGCAAAGTTCTGGCATTGGAGGGGCCGCAGGGCCATGCCCAGTTTATCGGAGAGCGCTGGAAGGGCGGCCATCGCCTGGCTAAGCAGGTAGTAGAAAGCTGGCAGGCCGGGAGGACTCAGCGCAATGTGGCGGGATTCAAAGGGGTGGACACCGGCTTGAAGATAGGTCGGCATGATTTGCGGCCAATTGCGGAGAGTCGCGGCCAGGTCGGTGATCTCGGCGGCTGCCGAATGGGTGCCGTTGGCCTGCCCGGAGAGCGTTCGGGTCACCAGCAGATAGAGCGGATCGCCCAGGACATAGAGGCAGGCGACTGGAATGAGGATGGCCCCGGCAAAAGCAAACAATTGGATGGCCCTTGAGTTGGTGAGCCGAGGGGCGACGAGCACGTAGACGAGGACGCAAAAAAGCAAAGGAAGGAGACGCAGCACGTCGGGCGCTGCATAGGGCCACTGCCATTCAATTGCGCCACGCAGTTCGGGAATCCAGTTGAGGGCAAGGAGGAGCGCCCATAACAGGCAGAGGCCCATCGTCAGAAGCAGCCAGCGGGGGCTATTCGATTGCGGTGGCCGCGTTGGGGTCTGGTTCATTGGCTCATTCAATGGCAGATTTGTCGTGGCGAGATTGCCGGACGAAAGCGCGGATAGTATACCGTCCGCGCAATGGGATGCCACAGAGGGTGGGGGCGTCATTAGTCCATTGGGCATTCATGGTCAGGGTAGCTCAGCGGGCGGCCCTGCGTGGCCGCCCCTACGTCATCCCGGAAACTGGGTCGAATGGCGCGCTTAACCTGGGCAATTCTGATTAATGAAAGGGACACCAACGAGCGGACAGGGCAGAGCCATATTGTAGACGGTGCTTTATCACGGCTCAAGGAACGGTCAATTGGAGTGCCATAGCCGTTAAGAAGAGCGCAAAGGCCAGGAGGTCTGCCCAGACCCCAACAATATGGAACCGCTCAGCATGGTTGACGAGCGCTTTCCAATTCCTGGGTGGCGCCCCAGGCTGCCAGGTCAGCGTGGCGCTGTTGATGGGGACGGTGCCAACGACCCTAATCACGACCCAGATAAACATGGCGAGCAATCCCGCGCAACGGAGCCAAAAGCCGGGTGTGCCACTATTGAGAACCGTTACGGCGAGGCCAGATAATGCCGCCGGAAGAAAGAAAGCGGGCACCAGCACACGCAGCCTCAGTACCAATGCCTGGCGGAGCTGGAGCTGTGATCGCTCGTCCAGCACCTCAGCGGGCGCACGCAGCCCGTAGTGGATCACGAGCTCTATGCCCGCCAGGAGACCTGTGAAGAACAAATTCGCGAAATCGAGGGCGATGATGGAATTCATGGTTTTTACCTGTCATCCTTTCGTTTCTCGGCTACTCGCCTGCCCGTAACACTGGATGCGGGCAAAAAGCCGGCTTTTGACGTACCGGTCAGGGTGTCACCGTCGAAGGTCACGTCGAACGCAAGATTGAGGCGCAATGGCCTGGTCAGCGCCGAATGCCAGGTGAGCCGGGCGCCCTGGAGAAGCGGATTATTGAGTGCCAGCGTATCCGCGTCGTTCTTCAGGACACCCGCAACGACCCCATCGTCCTCGGTAAGTTCGAGGACGGCAGATTGTGCGCCGACGGGTGTTGAGATGCTTAGATTCCAGGTTCCAGTCAGAGACATGTGTTTATCCTGTTTGTCATTTTTATGTGTCTTCATCACTACGTTCCTTTGGGTGCAGGCGGAAGCCCGCCTGGTCTGACCGTGATCCATTCGAGTTACACCAATGCTTTCCCAGATTCGCCTCCTATATATATGGACGTACAACCAAATTGAGGTCAAAAAAACTAAGGTATCGGCGGATTTGCGGCGTGGATCACGTCAAGCAGCACATCGTAAGCGGCCCTCAGGTCAGCATCGGGTTGGGCAAGCTGCTGCAAGGCCAGGCCATCAAAGCAGGCCAGGAGCACCGCGGCAAGCGCCTGTGCCTGCGCCGCGTCGCCACCAATGATCTTCTGCAACGAGCCTGCAAGCATCTCCCGTATATGCGCCATTAGTTCGCCCAGTACGGGCAGAAATGTCGGATTGCGGAGACCGAGGGCGAAGAGTTCGTAGCGCAGGCGATACCACTCCGGCTCCTGCGTGACTCGATCCCGCGCGGCGGCGATGGCTGCCTCCAGCAAGTGGGCTGCGGGAACCGTTTCTCCGATGTCATGCATCATGCGGCCATAGCGATTGCCAGCCTCGTGCAGGACCGCAACAAACAACTCATCTTTAGAGGCGAAGTAGTAATGGAAGAGGCCAGGAGAGACGCCAGCGACGTTGGCGACTTCCTTGACGGTGGTCGCTTCGTAGCCCTTCTCGGACAGAATCTTGTAGCCCGCGTCAATGAGGCGTTCGCGGTTGTCCGCCCGATGCTTCCAGGTTTTCTCGCCCTTCGAGTCAATCTGTTTGGTCATACAAATAGATTACAAGCATTCGATTGCCTTGTCAAGAGGCGCCAACTCAAAATTATGGGTTATCCAGTTAACGCGGTAAAGGTACGCTGAATAGCGCAGTCGTCAATCACAGGTGTCGTGCCTGTCAAAAACGAGGGTTGCCCCGAACAGCATTGGTGAGGAATCCAGCCTTGTGTAAAGTGGGCCGCTGTGGTACGATTTGCGCGGTTTACGCCCAGGTCGGGCGATTTTGATGTGTGGAATTAATCGAGGTCAGCGAAAATCATGGCACAATGTTCACATTGTGGGAAACATACCCAAACTGGCAACCATGTCAGCCATTCCAAGCACCGGACAAAGCGCTGGTTCCATGCGAACGTTCACTCTGTCAGGTTGAAGGAGGACGGGCGGACCAAGCGCGTTTACCTATGCACGAAGTGCATCAAGGCGCTGAGCAAAGTTTAGTCTTTGCCGAAGCGCAATCGAAGCCACTGTAAAGAGCCAGCCCACGCTGGCTTTTTCCTTAAAGAGACGCAAACGACATATCGTTATGGATACGTTGGGGGTGCCGCTGAAAGTGCTGCTCTGTGACAGACCGAAATGGGGCCAACTGGCCGCTTAGCACGCTTATGGTTCCTCGTAGATTAGAAAACCGGGCCGCACCACCAGAAACACAAGGGCCGGATCAAATCCGGTCCTTGCCAATTCTCTAGTTGAACAGCACTGCCATTAGCGGAAACTTGAATGCTCAGCCAACATGGGAACTGGGCAGCAAGCCACATCCGTTAAGGTTGAAGTAGTAATCCTTGCCATCCATGCCCATGCGATGTGCTTGTAGCAGTCCGCCCTGCAAACGCCACAACTGCACACCCAGGCTCTCAGCGATGATGTGATTGAAGCCTGTATCTGGGTTGGCATCAAGCTGCGCTTTGGTGACATGCATGGCATAATAACCAACGCTATTGTACAGCGCGTAGAAAATGAAGCCACCCTTGGTATCCGCATAGACGGCAAACGATTGCCAAGGTTCCTGGTTGCAGCGTCCATCGTCAAAATTTGGCTTGACACCCTGCCCGCTACCAAGCTGTGTACTATGTGACGTGACCCAGTTTGCACACGCCACTGTGTTCTCGTTACCACTGCATGTCGAGGAAGTGACGTTGGCCCCGATATCGAAAAATGCGACTCTCTGCGTGCCATTAACTGCGACCATGCCTCCGTCGCAGGCATCGTTAAAGGTCGGGATAGGCGAGTTGCTAGTCGCGAAAGCAGATTTAAACACATCAACGTCAGTGATGCCCCCACCATTGACGTTGTAGCATATCGCGGCTACAAAATCGTAGCCTGTTCCACCGTCATTGTTGTTGGGTACGAAACTGAAGGCATAATCAGGCGTTGGGCCGACACTCAAGTGAACATTCCGCGCGGCGCTGGCTGGCACAATCTGGCCCAGTGTCAGCATAATTATCACTATAATGGTCGCGGGAACGAGGCGAAAAAATGTTCGAAGAAGATTCACGGTGTTCTCTCCATGAGATAGATTAGGATTGTCACTGGGATTTTGGTTGCCTAAGTCATGCTGTGAAATATGCAAATCCCATTTCCTATCGTTAAGTCGTCGTCGAATCGCAAAACGGTGCGTTACACGATCCATCTCCACACAAAAGTGGGATCAAATCCGGCCCTCGCCATCGTAGTTTTACGGTTTGCGTCTGTCGGTTTCAGTCGCCGCATTCCTTCAAGCTGCAGGAGATGTCGTACTGTAAGTTGTCGTCGATTGCGATGTAATGCGCATGCAGCAGTCTATCTTGCAAACGCCACAATTAACCGCTAAGGCTTTTTGCAATACCGTGATTGACTCCCATGCTCGCCTTTACATCATAGTCACCGTACCGGTTCGGGCCGATGTGCGCTATACTCTGCTCCTTCGTGGGAGCCGCTGCGACGTGTAAAACAGTCTCCCACGCTTTTGTTCGCATAGGAATTGACGGGATAAGATGGACTCTGCTCGGATACGAAATTTCTGCATCATCGCGCACATCGATCACGGTAAGAGCACGCTAGCGGATCGTCTGCTCCAGGTGACGGGGACGATCTCTGATCGCGATATGCAAGCACAAGTGCTGGACAGCATGGACCTGGAACGGGAGCGCGGCGTCACGATCAAAGCCAGCGCAGTGCGCATGAGCTATACCGCCAAAAATGGCGTGACCTACGAAATGAACCTGATTGATACGCCTGGACACGTGGACTTCACCTACGAAGTGAGCCGGGCGCTACTAAGCTGCGAGGGCGCGGTGCTGGTGGTGGATGCCAGCCAGGGGGTCGAAGCGCAGACGCTTGCCAACCTTTACCTGGCACTGGAAGCCAATCTTGAGATCATCCCGGTGATCAACAAGATCGATCTCCCAGCGGCGCACCCAGACGAGATCGCCCAGGAACTAGAAGACCTGCTCGGAATTGCGAAGGAAGACATGGTGCGGGTCAGCGCCAAGACGGGTTTGAATGTCGAGGCGGTACTGGAGGCGGTGGTGGAGCGAGTCCCGCCGCCGAAGGGCGATCCGAATGCGCCGCTTCAGGCGTTGATCTTCGACAGCCATTACGATAGTTACAAGGGCGTGATCGCCTACCTGCGCGTCATGAGTGGGCGAGTCACCAGCAAAGATATGTTGCGCCTGATGGCAACCGGCATTGAAGTGACGCCTATCGAGGTGGGAATCTTCAGCCCGACCATGCAGCCCACCGGGGAATTGCAGGCCGGGGAAGTTGGCTACGTGGCGACGGGACTTAAAACCGTGCAGGAATGCCGCGTTGGCGACACGATCACCACGCGGGCAAACCCTGCCCCCGAACCGCTGCACGGCTACCGGCAGGTCAAGCCGATGGTCTTTGCGGGCTTTTATCCGGTGGAAGGCGAAGATTATCCCGAACTGCGCGACGCACTGGATAAGCTCAAGTTGAACGACGCTTCGTTGGTTTACCAGCCGGAAACGTCGCAGGCGCTTAACTTCGGGTTCCGCGTGGGGTTCCTGGGACTGTTCCACATGGACATCGTGCAGGAACGATTGGAGCGCGAATACGACCTGGACATCCTGGCGACCGCGCCGAGTGTGGAGTACCAGGTGCAGCTTCGGGGCGGCGAGACGCTGAACATTGACAGCCCGGCTCAGTTGCCCGACGAGAGCAGTATCGAGGAAGTGCGCGAACCGTGGATGAAGATCTCGATCTTCTCGCCGGACACGTACATCGGGCCGATCATGGAACTGGTGACCAAGAAGCGCGGCCAGTACGTCACGATGGAGTACCTGGACAAGACGCGGGTGATGTTGACGTATACGATTCCGCTGGCCGAACTCATCATTGACTTCTATGACAAGCTCAAATCTATCACCAAGGGCTATGCCAGCCTGGATTACACGTTCGAGGCATACAAGCCCGATAAACTGGTCAAGCTGGAAGTGCTGGTCAACGGGCAGCCGGTAGACGCGCTGGCGATGATCGTTCATCAGGACGATGCCTATCACAAGGGCCAACGGCTTGTCTCAAAGCTCAAAGAGCTGATCCCGCGCCAGATGTTTGTGGTGCCGATCCAGGCCGCAGTCGGCAAGAAGATTATCAGTCGGGCCGACGTGAAGGCGATTCGCAAGGACGTGCTGGCGAAATGCTACGGCGGCGATATTTCGCGAAAGAAGAAACTCCTGGAAAAGCAGAAAAAGGGCAAGAAACGCCTGAAGATGATCGGCAACGTCGAGGT
>DATGFK010000501.1:0-6656 GCA_035309185.1 Aggregatilineales bacterium | reverse complement strand
CTCGGCGGGCCGCTCAATATGCCTGACACGACGCAATTCCCTTCCGACGAACAGAAAACCCGCCTTGCTGTAGGCTATGATGACAAGGGTAAACCCGCCACGCCCTTTTACGAACGCGAAGGGGGACAGGCGGTGCGTGACACGAACGGTGTCGCAGGCGGCGGACAATTGTACGCCACGCCTGATGATATGTTCCAGTTCGCCGCTGCCAATCTGGGCTTGATCGGCGACAAGAATAGTCAGGAGGTTTTTGCATCCACGCAACAAGTCTATGCCGATGCAGCGACAGCCGACGCAAAGATGGGCCTGGGCTGGCAGATGGGCGCGGTAGAAGGCGCCACTGGTGCCCGGATCATCTGGAAGGATGGACTAACTGATGGATTCCACAGCTACATTGCGCTGTTCATTACCAAAGACAAGTCCTATGCCGTGTTTCTGCTCGGAAACGGACGCACCAAAGATGGGCTGGAACCGCTTGGCTCACACATCATCAAGGTTATAGCGGGTTTGAAGTCATCATAAAGAGAACCCCACCAGTTGAGCCTTGCGGTTCCAATTGCGGATCTTGCTGAAAATAACTGCGGGGCTTCCGGTATTTACCGGAAGCCCCGCGTTGGTTGCACATCTCTGCGTAGTTACCTATAGATGGTGATAGCGTAATCTATGGATAAGAACTTTATGAAGGCAAACAATCTGAGTAGGAAACTCCCCTTCGCGGAACAACGGAGTGAGTCGGGCAAACGTCAGGTTACCATTCTTTTCGTTAAGCTATAATGGTGCGACTCTGGATCAACAGGATTGGAATCGTCGGAATGAGTTTTCGAATAACCACAGTCACCGCGCGGATCGGCCTCCTTAGCGTCATTCTCATATTGATTCTGCTGAGTTTGCAGGTGACTTCAGGCAGCGCCCAGGATGCTACTTCCACGCTGCCTCCCACAAACACACCGCGCGGCACGCAGCCCACGGCAAGTCGTACTAACACTGAAACTCGTACGCCAACCATCACGCGCACGCCGACCTCCAGCAAGACGCCGACGAACACTCCTACGCCGCAGCCCACAATGGTTATCCTGGGTACGTACATCACGCCCGCACAGACGCCCATCACGCCGATTCCGCCGATGGCGCCAACTCCGGTACCTTCAGGCGAAGATGTTGTGACCGTGCTGCTGATCGGCAGCGATAACCTGACACCAGGCGTTGAATCCAATACGGACACCCTGATCCTGGTGCAAATTGACCGCACCGCCGGTACGGTGAGCATGATGCACCTGGCCCGTGACATCCTGGTCTATGCCCCTAATCACAGCATGATGAAGCTGAATACCGTCATGCTGGAGGGCAATAAAGGAGGAGCGAGCGAAGGCGCCCAGCTACTTAAAGACACGATCCAGTACAACTTCGGGATCAAAGTGGACTTCTATGCTCACGTCAATTTTGATGGGTTCCAGAAGATCATTGGGCAGCTCGGCGGGCTGGACATCAGTGTGGATTGCGCCATCCAGGGCCACCGTCTTAAGTCTCCCACCCTGGACGCCTACAAAGCAGATAGCTACGAACTGTATACGCTGCCCATTGGCTACCAGCATCTCGATCCGTATATGGCGCTGTGGTACGTGCGCAGTCGCGGTAGCAGCAGCGATATTGACCGGGGCCGCCGCCAGATGGACGTGCTACGCGCCATGTGGCACCAGGCAAAAACTGTTGGCTTGTTTGCGCAGGTGACACAGTTGTGGCCGGAGGCACAGCAAATCGTCACCACGGACTTGACGTTGCAAGACGTGATCGGGCTGGTTCCCTTCGGGATCAATCTCGATCCGACCCGGATACAAAGTATCAACGTTGACCTCACCACGGGCTATAAAATCTGGTATACGCCAGACGTAGGACAGTACACTCTGCTCATGAACCGCGACGTGTGGCGTAAAGCAGTGCAAGATTTCGTGACCCCGCCGAGCGCCAATCGGCTCAATGGCGAAAGCCCGACGGTTGAAATTGGCGCCGCGTTACCCATCAAGGGACTTGACCAGGTTGCGGCGGATGAACTTGCCTGGCAGGGCTTTACGACCAAAGTGCTGGGCACTGAAGGTGTCGTCAAGCGCGACCAGACCGTGATCTATGACTATACAGGCAATGCAAAACCCGACAGCCGCCAGATCATGATGCAGACGCTTCGCGTGAACAAAAATGCTTTCATAGACAAACCAGACCCCAATCGCACGGTTGACTTCCGTGTGGAGATGGGACGCGATTATGGCCGCTCATGTCTGTATACGCTCCCGCCTGAGTTCCAGGACATCACGGCAACGCCGAAGCCATAAGCGGAAGATTTGACCTGATGCCTGTCCTGCTCTCCCGTTTTTTTGGAGAGCAGGACCGATGAACAAGCGCGTTCGAGTAAAATGAAATGCTAGGAGCTGCCGACGTTGTCCGCCGACACTGCCAATAAATCTCAGGAAGAAACCCCAGCGGTTGAGAATGCCGCAGACGAATCGCCCAAAGGCCGCGCAGGAACAGGCCTGACGGGGGTGCTGCGCCGCCTGGGGTTGATCTTGTTCGGTCTTCTATTTGCCTGGCTGCTGATCGAAGTGCTGATGCGTGTGGGCTTCGATTACCTGCCCCCCAGCATTCAGGCCGACGTTCAGAGTGTCCAGCTTGTTCCCTGGCCGACAGGCACCACGTACGGCCCCGGCATTGAATCGTCCGGGGAGATTATCCCGCACATCCCCTGGGTGATTGATGACGTATTTCAACTGCGTCTTCCGCCGGGAATGGTCAACTTTCCGGTGCATTGGAGTGATGCCAAATTCACCTTCAACACCATCGCACCGTGGGACGGCTATCGGGCGGGTTTTCGCAGCGATCCGCCGAGTTGGCCGCTGGACGTGGTGACCTTTGGGGACTCGTTTACCTTTTGCTGGACAAAACTTGAAGACTGCTGGGTTCACCACCTGCAAGCCGATTACGACTGGCACGTTTTCGACGCGGGCAGTCCAGGGATCGGTACGACGGCGGAATACAATTTGATGAAAGAGATCGCGCCGCCCTACAAACCACGGCTCATCATCTGGCAGTGGTGCGAAAATGACGTAAGTGACGACTACGACCTGGCACACATTCGCCACGAAACGCCCGACCTGCAAGGAGCGCCGCAGCCTGACACGCCACCCGTACTGCAAGGGCTGGCCCGGTATTCCGTCGTTGATGCGCTCCTGTCCAAGTGGTTCAATCCGCCGCCCAGGAAGTCACCCTACCAGCATACCCAGTGGGCCACACTCAATGGCCGGTTTATGCTGGTACACACCAATGAGTATCCGTTTGGCTCCTCGCTGGCCTGGCCGGAGAACCAGTATGGACAGAAACGCAACATCCAGGCTCACGAGGCGGGCGAACAACTGGCCGCCAGCCTGAATGCAAGGATGATCATTGTTGCGCTGCCCACCAAAGAAGTCACCTACAGCGACTACCTGAAGGACAAGCTCGGTCAGAGCTATCTCGAACAGATCGATCAAACTCGCCAGATGCTTCTGGACGAATGCAAACAAAACGGCTGGGACTGCATCGATCCTCTGCCTTCTTTTCAGGATGCAGTTCGCAACGGCCAAACTGTCTATTACGCATTCGATTCGCACCTGGACGCTTCGGGTAATCGCATCCTGGCGCAACTGGTTCACGATTACGTCATGCAGAACCAGATGCTGCCGGGACGCAGTTGAAACGGCAAATTACGCCGCCGCTTTCACCGTAAACGCAGTGTGGAGAAGCGATGTTGGCTTGAGGTCGGCAATGGCGCTTGACACATCCAGCGTATACGTATCGGCAGGCCAAATTTCGGCTGTGCCGGAACCATCCTTGATGCCATATTTCAAGGGCAGCGGCTGATCGCCGTTGCAGTCAATTGTTTCTGCGCCGCATTGGATAATGTAGCTGGCAGTGGCGACAACCTGACCCTTGCTGTCTTGCAGTACAGCCGCCACGCTGGTATCGGGGAAGCGCGGCCCGATGTGGTACGCCCAACGGACATGCACAACTAGAATTTCGTCAGCGGCAAGCACCAGGGGAGTAGATTTGGACGCTGGCGTGGTCTGCGCGCTACCAGAGCTGTTGGAGCCAGCTTCAGCCGTCGGCTGCGGCGTCGGAGTGACGGTCAAGCCCGCTGCATTTTGGATTTCCACCGAAGCGACAACCGTCCGTTGTCGAAGCAGGGCCAGGGTGCCTTCAATGGCGAAAATGCACACGATGACAAACACCGTGAAACAGCCTAACGTCGCATTGAGCCGTCGGTTCACGTTTCCCCGTCCTTCAGTTGCTCTAATTGGTTGAGGTCAGGCGGCGCATGATAACCGGATCATCCTGGACGCGCCCCGCGCCGATAGCCGTGCAGACGATAGGGTCTTCGGCTCGGTAGGCAGGCACGCCGGTCTGCCGGGTGATGTACTCGTCCATGCCACGCAGGAGCGCCACACCGCCCGTCAGGGTCACGCCGCGATCAATGATGTCGGAGGCCAGCTCCGGTGGAGTCTTTTCCAATGCCTGCCGGGCTACTCCCGCAATCGTCGTGAGAGTCTCGGCCATCGCTTCGACAACCTCGCTGGTCGTAATGGTAATCGTGCGGGGAAGACCGCCCACCTGGTCACGGCCCTGTACTTCCATAGACAGGTCATCTGGCAAATTGATAGCCGCACCAATCTGAATTTTAATGGTTTCGGCAGTGGGCTGTCCGATAACCAGGCTGTATTTGCGCCGAACGTAGTTAATGATGGCATCGTCCAGGCGCATTCCCCCTACGCGGAGGCTGGCAGCGACAACTACGTCGTTGACCGCCAGGACTGCCGCTTCGCTGGCTCCGCCGCCCAGGTTGAGGATCATATTGCCTGCGGGCGTTTTGACCGGCAGCCCTGCACCAATGGCAGCCGCCAGCGGCTCCGAGATGGGGAAGGCATCGCGTGCGCCGGCCTGGATAGCTGCTTCATGGACGGCGCGCTTCTCCACGCTGGTTACGCCATAGGGTACGCTGATCACGCAGTGTGGGCCGCCAAACAGCCGCACACGCCCGCCTATCTTCTGGAAGAAGTAGCGGAGCATTGCCTCGGTCACTTCGTAGTCGGCGATCACCCCGTCGCGCAGGGGCCGCACTACCTCGATGTGTTCGGGATGGCGCCCGTACATGTCGCGGGCTTCCTGCCCGATGGCAACGATCTGTTCGTCGTCAATAGTCAGTGCGACCATAGAGGGTTCCTGCAAGACGATTTGACCGTTCTGCCAGATAATTACGTTGACCGTACCCAGGTCAACTCCCATTTTTCGATTGAATAAAGCCACGTCGTTTCGCCTCGTTGTCGTGCCGATTTGGAGTGTTGGCACGATAAATTCAGAGTAATATCGGCGTGGTACTTTACCGCATCCTGGCTATCGCGTCCAATGGAGGAAGCGTCACGGTTCAACAATCCGGCTTGTCGCGCCGTCCAGGGAAGGCGTGGTGACGTGTGTTGTCGCGGAGATTCCGAGCGTCGCGTAGACCGCCGCCTGCGCCTCACTGACCAGGCGCGCCACGTTGGACGTTGCGCACAGTGAACAGAGCGTTGGCCCGGCTCCGCTGATGATGGTCGCCAGCGCGCCAGCCTTCCGCGCTGCCTCGCGCACTTCCTTGAGGCCAGGCATTAAATGCTCACGCGCCGGTTCGACAATAATATCGCCTTCCATCGCCTGCCCCATGCGCAGCAAATCGCCGCTGTAGATGGCGGAGACCAACTGCGCTACCGCCGCCGACTGCTTCACAAACGTGCCGAGCGGGATCGTCTTGGGCAGAACCGCGCGGGCTTCGGCAGTCGGGACGGCCACGGCGGGCGTGACCAGGGCCAACGCTATGCCGTCGGGCACAGGCAAGCGAGAACTATCTTCGGGTGTCAGGCCAGTAACCAGGACAATGCCACCAAGGAGCGCGGGCGCGACGTTATCGGCGTGACGCCCACTGACCGCGCCTTCGGCCTCGACACAGGCCGGGATCAATTCCTGGCGACGGAGTGTGTTGCCAAACAGGGCATTGACGGCAATGGCAGCGCCTACTGCGCTGGCAGCGCTGCTTCCCAGTCCGCTTGCCAGGGGTAGCCCTTTGTGGATGCGCAGGCGCACACCGCCCTCATGGATGCGCAATTGATCGAGGACGAACTTGGCTGCAATCCCCGCTGTATTCTTGTCCGACTCAAGGGACAGTTGGCCTTCGTCGCCCGTAATCCCAGCGATCACCACGCCCGGCTCAGTAACGCGCTCGGCGTGGATCGTATCATACGGCTCAGTAACGGCCATCCCCAGGATGTCGAACCCGGCGCCCAGGTTGGCTATCGTCGCCGGGGCAAATACTTCCACAATTCGTGCAGTTGGCATTACGGACATAGCTCAAACCGCCTCCAACGCCTGCTTAAGATCGGCGATGATGTCAACCGTGTCCTCGACACCAATCGCAAAACGCACCAGGTTATCCTTGATGCCCAGCGCCAGCCGCTCCTCGGAGGTTTTCTCATAGTAGGACATCAGCGCGGGCTGTTCGATCAGACTATCCACGCCGCCCAGACTGGGCGCGATGTAGGGAATTTCGAGTCTATCAATAAAGCGCCCCGTGTCTTCCAATGACCCGCGTACCTCGAAGCTGACCA
>DATGFK010000500.1:0-6089 GCA_035309185.1 Aggregatilineales bacterium | reverse complement strand
AGGGATTTTCATCCGGCTCCCAACACGACAGTTAAGGCCTACCGACTCAACCTTGAATAAGGGCTGGCGAAACGGGCGACCACATAGGGTCGCGCCTGCGTTAAGCGGTTGTGTGACAGCCGTCAAATGGGTTCGACGTGCGCAGCAGCCCATTGATCATAAGCGTCACGCAAGCGCCGTGTGAGTGTACCCGGCTCTCCACTGGCAATCTTCACACCATCAATTTCGACAATGGGCACGACCCCGCGCCCGGAACTGGTCAGAAATGTCTCATCGAGTTTACCTATGGCATCCTGCTGGATAGCCTGCGTCTGCACCGGCAAAATGGATGGAGCCACCGTCAGCACGATTCGGCGGGCAATGCCGCCTAGTACCGACTGGTCGGTCGCGGTGCGCAAGATACCATGCAAGATCGCATAAAAATTGCTGCTGGTACCTTCCAGAAGTTGGCCCTCCGCTGAAACGAGAATTCCCTCGTAGGTGCCGGGCGGAAATGCCTCGACGGCTGCGCGGCGTTTATCCGCCCACTCGGTGGATTTGGCGACCGGGTTGTGCCGCTCCAGGTGAAGCGTGACGACCCGCGCCCCATGCGCGATCACCTCCGGCGGAACCGGCTTATATGGCTCAAGCGAGAGAATGGGCTGCTGCGGATCGTCGTGCGGAATGGTAATCCGGAAGCGCGACTCAGCATAACCGGACTGCTCGATCAGGGTGCGCAGCGCCGCTCGAAGGCTGGATCGATCCAAATGTAACGGGATTCCGGTCAGTTGCGCGGAACGTTCCAGGCGATCCAGGTGTTCGTCAAGGAGCAGGGCGCCAGTGCGGTTATAAGTGCGCGCCAGTGTGTAGACGCCCGGCGGCTCTTTCGTGGCCGCCTCCGCCAGCGATTGAGCCGTATATGGCGCAGCCTGGAGTCCCTTTGACGTGACAATGCCCACGGGGATTGGTGGCATTCATTTACCTTGCCGTTAGGCGACGGCTTGATTGCGGTTATTGGGGCCGAATTGTAGCTCGCTGATGCTATAATCGGGGAAGAAGGAAAGAGTGGGATGGCCTCGAAAGCCCAGTCCAACACGGATAAGCTGCGGCAGCGCAACCATGAACTGTCCATCATCAATACGATGGCGGAGGCGCTAAACCGCGAAACCGACCTGACCCGTGCGCTACACGTCATGCTGGCCCACGTGGCAGATTTGCTCGATCTCAAGACGGGCTGGGTGTGGCTGTTGCATGAAGAAACGGGCGTCTTCTACGTTGCCGCCTCCCAGAATCTGCCCCCGGCGCTGGCAAATTCCCCACGCCGCCTGGAAGGTTCATGCTATTGCCTGGATTCATATTCCGCTGGCGATCTCGAAGGCGCGGCCAACGTCAATGTGGTCGCCTGCACCCGCCTGAAGGATCTAATCGCGGGAACGCTTGGCCTGCGCTACCACGCCAGCATCCCGCTCTACGCGCATGGCAAAGAGTTAGGCGTCATGAATGTCGCCAGCACGGATTGGAAGGAATTGTCCGACGATGAACTGCGGCTCCTGTATACGATGGGCGATCTGTTGAGCATCGCCATCGAGCGGGCGCGGTTGTTCGCCCGAAGCGCCGAGTTCGGGGCGTTGGAGGAACGCAACCGGCTGGCCCGCGAGATCCACGATACATTGGCGCAGGGGATGGCCGCCATTGCGCTCAAACTGGAAACTGCTGACGCGCTGCTAGAGGCGAATAGCGATTCGACCCGCACCCGGCACATGATCCAGGATGCGCTGGACTTGACTCGCGCCAACCTGGAAGAAGTGCGACGCTCGGTACTTGATCTGCGTGCGGCGCCCCTGGAAGGCCGAACGCTGGCCGATGCCCTGCCTGTGCTGGTCAAGGAATGGGCGGGACGGCAGGGGATTGATGCGCACTGTGAAGTGGTCGGCGCTCAGCGTCCCTTCCCATTACGAGTAGAGGCAGGGCTGTTTCGCATTGCGCAGGAGGCCGTTACCAACGTGATCCGGCACGCCCACGCCCGCCGATTGATGGTGCGCCTTACGGCGACCCCGGAGCAGGTTCAGTTGAGTGTCGAAGACGATGGCGTCGGCTTCGACCCTCAGGCAGTCCCGAAGTCGCGCTTCGGGCTGATCGGCTTGAACGAGCGGGCACGGCTGCTGGGTGGAAAGGTCGAGTTGTCGAGTGCGCCCGGCAAGGGAACCATCATCATCGCCAGCATTCCCTTGGGGGTGGCCTGAGATGTCGATTCGAATCGTCGTGGCGGATGACCATCCCGTGGTGCGCGAAGGGTTGGTTGCCATGCTCGGCACGCAGCCGGATTTTGAGGTGATTGCGGAGGCGGGTACCGGGCTGGATATTGTGCGGCAGGTGGTGACCCTGTCTCCCGATGTGGCCTTAATGGATCTGGAAATGCCGCAGATGGACGGTGTTGAGGCCATCCGCCATATCCACATGCAATCGCCCAAGACTCAGGTGATTGTCCTGACGGCTTTCGATACTGATGAGCGGATCGTCGGCGCGCTAAAGGCAGGCGCGCAGGGCTACTTGTTGAAAGGCGCGCCGCGCAGCGAGATTTTCAATGCCATCCGCGTGGTCAGCGCCGGCGGATCGCTGATCCAGCCTGTGGTTGCCTCAAAACTATTGCGGCACATGGCCGCGCAGGAGGATCAGCCAGCCGGTGAAGCGCTGACCGAGCGCGAAATGGACGTGCTGCGCCTGCTGGCTCAAGGCAAGGTCAACAAGGAGATCGCGGCGACGCTGATGATTGCCGAGCGCACCGTAAAATTCCACGTCAGTTCCATTATGGAGAAGCTTGGCGCGGGCAACCGCACCGAAGCCGTCGCCATCGCTGCTCAGCGCGGGCTGATTGAGATGAAATAGTGAAATCTAGCCATTGAACAGCGCTGTGGCGTTTTAGCGCCAATTCAGCGCATGGTGCGCTTCCACTGATCCTTGAACTGGACGTTGTTCAAATCCTGCGCGTCGAAGAAATCCAGCAGTAGGCGGTTGAATTTAGCCGAAACCTCCAGCATGGGGAAGTGGTGAAGGTCGTCTTCCACGAAGGCCAGCAAATGTCCGGCGGGTTTGCCCTTCTCGATCCGTTTAAGTAGCTCGTCGGAAGGCGCGGCCAGGAGTGGGTCGAGACGGCCATGCAGTATGAGGGTTGGCGACGGCAACCGGCGCAGTTCAACGGCAAGGTTTACGCCATTAAAGGACTGTGCGCTGCGCGAAATTGCAGTTTCTTCAGTCTTTTCGACTTCTGCCCGCAGCTTATCCAGATCGGGCATATCCCGGTCAACGAATTTGTTGAGAAGCTCAATGGGTTTGCCGGTCAAGACTCTCAGCAATGGATTAGGCGCATCTGTGCGAACTGGCCCGGCTGGCAAGGGCACGGGCGTAGGCGTCAAGGATGCGTTCGGCGATGGAGCAGGCAGCGTGGCAGTTCCCTTCGTCGAAAGCGGCGTACCAATTCCAACCGGCAGAGCGGGCGAGGCGGGCTTCGGTGCTGACGGCTGACTTGATGGATTAGTACCTGCCGATGATAGGGCGTTTTTAGCCTGCAAACGAGCCAAAATTTCGTCAGGTGTATCGCCAAGGCCCCGGAACGGGTTGCGAGGGATGGTGTCGGTGTTCATAGGTGGCGCTGGCGGGGTCGAAGCAGGCGTTGCAGATGCGGGGGCTGGTGTGGCGGAGCCTTGATCCGTCGAAGGAGTGGCGGGCGAAGCTGGCGCTGGTGTTGAGGCTGGCGCACCGTCCTTTGCACCTGGCGCTGCGGATGTGCCGGGTGTCGCAGGAGTCGTGGATGCGAGCGCGGGTGCAGCGCCAGAACTCGTTGCAGGTGCGGCAGGCGCGGCAACTGTTGAAGGCGCCGGAATCGCTTCAGGAGAAACCGCCGGGGTTGCCGTGATGGCTGGCTGCGCGGGAGTCGGCGGAGTAACAGGCGCAGAACCGCTCGTATTTGTCGCGCGGTCAGCAGAGGCAGGAACAGCAGCGGGTGTTGTGACACTCACAGGCGCATGGACAACCGGCATGGGCACAGGACTGGCTTGTGGCGCTGCCCCTGCGTCATCCAACCCACCCAGGTCAAAGATCGGCGGGCTGATGAGTGCCATACGCGGGATTTGATCCGGGTGCATACTGGCATAGCGCAGACAGATCGCCGCGCCAAGCGCATGTCCTACCAGGGCAGCTTTGGCGATACCCATCTTCTCCATAAAATCGTTGAGAAGCTGAACCTGATCCTTGAAATCGTACCGCTTCGAGTCCTTGCCGCTGTCGCCAAATCCCCACAGGTCAAGTGCGTACGTCCGGTATTTGGTACTGAGCTGTTGCATGGCGGGAACCCAGTAACGCCACGATCCCAGCCAACCGTGTACAAAAATGACCGGGCGACCACGGCCCAAAACTTCGTAGTGTACAAGGTCATTTTCGATGGTTATGGCGCTCATCAAATGTCCTAAAATTATGGCAAGCAACGTGCCGGATATTTACGTTTATACTGCGATCCGCCAATTCTCGCAAACTATCTTTCAGCCCTTACCTGTTCCATCGCCGGACTTGCCAGTAAGATGCGATGGGGTAGAAGATGGCGCTGGAGAAGGGGCGGCAGCGGGTGTCGTCGTTAGTGACGACGGGGTTGACGGCGCTGGTGGCTGCATCGGCTGTGCCGCCGTCGGGGTTGCAGACGCGGGGGCAGGCGATTGCGGAGCGGGCTGAACTGGCGCGGCCGGTGAGGTGGTCACGGCTGGCGCAGCCTGTTTGGCGCTTTGCATCTTTGCCAGGATTTCAGTCACCCGGCTTGCCAGTTGGTCAGGGGCGAAAGGCTTCAGGATGTAATCGTAAGCTCCCGCATCCAGGCCGCTATCAATTTCGGATTCCTGGCCCTTTGCCGAGAGGAACACTACCGGAATATCCTTGACGCCGTCAATCTTCTTGAGTTCGCGGCAGGCTTCGTAACCGGTCATGCGCGGCATCCGTACGTCCATCATGATCAAGTCTGGCATGACCTGGGGCGCCATTTCGACCGCTTCCGCGCCGTTGGCCGCCTTAAAAACCTGGTGTCCAGCATAGGCCGTCAACGTGAACTCAATCAGTTCGCGGATGTCGCGTTCGTCTTCGGCGATGAGAATCTTTGCCATGAGTGCTTGTTCCTCTTAATTCCCCTTACCCGTCAGTATGGTATCGTTACCCATTTCAGGCTTCTGTCGCTTCCGGCGTAAAGACCGGAATGCGCACGAAGAAGGTTGTACCTTTGCCCTGTTCGCTTTGCAGCCAGATGTCCCCGTCGTGCATTCGGACGTATTCCTTCACGATAGACAGTCCAAGGCCTGTGCCAGAAGTGCCCTTGACCAGGTCTTCCTCGTCATCGCGGAAGAAGCGCTGCCAGATACGGTCTTGCTTGTCTTTAGCGATGCCAATGCCCGTGTCGGCAATGGTTATCACTACGGCGCGGGCTTCTGGCTCGGCGCCAATGGTGATTGTGCCGCCGTCGCGCGTGTAATTGAAGGCGTTGTCTACCAGATTGTTCAGAATCTGCGTGAACTTGTCGTAATCCGCGCGAATCTGCGGCAACTCTTCCGGCAGATTCACGACTACATCCATGGCCTTCCTCTCGTTGGAGATTCTGCCCTTGAGATGGCTGACGACGGAATCGATGATGTCGCGCACGTCGGTAGGTAGGAAGTTCAGCTTGACCACACCGCGATCCACGCGCGAAATATCGAGCAGTTCGTTGACCAGGATAGACAGGCGATCTGCGTTGGTCTTGATGGTGGATAGGAAGCGCTGCTGCTGGTCTGTGACCTGGCCCGCCGCGCCAAGCAGCAGCAGGTCGGCATAGCCTTTGATAGAAGTCATCGGCGTGCGGAGTTCGTGGCTGACCGTCGCCACAAATTCTGACTTCATGCGATCCACTTCGATTTCGCGCGTGATGTCGCGGAACACCGACACGGTTCCGAGGAACTGGTCGCCCATGTTCACCGGCGAGAGGATAACGCTCACGAATCGATCATTGTCGAGGCTCAACTGGACTTCCACGTCCTCGCCAGCCCGGTACGAACTCGGATCGTCCATCCAGCGCTGCACCGCGTCGAGCCACCGTGTAC
>DATGFK010000499.1:0-14293 GCA_035309185.1 Aggregatilineales bacterium | reverse complement strand
CGCGCAGCGCCGAAGAGCTGTTCGAGCGTGCCCGCGCGTTGGCCCTTCAACTCCAGGCAGTGGACACCCTGGCCCAGATTCACTTCGAGATGGGCCTCTATCTGCGCGATCACCATCAGCTTACCGAGGCCCTGGCTGCCTTCCAGCAGGCGCTGTCGTACTTCAGTCAGCTCAATATGCCCTGGGCGGATGAAAGCGTCCTGACCTGCAATTACCTGGCCGACGTGTATTGCCACCTGGGACAGCCCGCGAAGGGCGAATACTTCGCCCTGGAGGCGGTGGCAGGAGCATCGCGTGCCAGCAACATTATTCAGCCGCTGCCTTACGTCACGCTCTCGGAATGTTACGCGGCGCAGGCCCATTGGCCGGAAGCGCTGCGGGCTATCAACGACGCGCCAGAAGACTACGCCTCATCAGACATGCCGCTGCGTTTCTGGCTTGGCCGCTGGACATTCGACGGCGGCAATGCGCTGATCGGTTTGGAGATCATGCGCGAGGCCGTCCCGCCTGAAAATGTCGAGTGCATGATGTGGTTTATTGATTACCTCCTGGAAGGGAACTTCACGGAAGAAGCCACGATTCGCCTGCACCAGATGGTCAAGCTGGGGCGCTTCAATGAAGAGATCCGTTCGGCGCTCCCCATCCAGGCCTTTTATGATCGGCTGCGGGGACGCCTTGCCGCTGCCAACAAAGATTTCGCCCGTGCGATCAGCCTCCTGGATCGCGCGGCGCACCAGTTCACGCGGGAAGGCTACGTCCTGTTAAGCGTTTCGACACGGCGCGTGTATGCCGAGGCACTGCTGGCACGGTGCAGTCCTGGCGATGAGCAGGCTGCACGCTCTCTCCTGGAAGAGGCAATCGCCGCGTGCAAAAAGCTAACCTTGCACGCCGAAAACCGCCGACTGCAAACCGTTCTCCGAGCGCACTGGCCGGACGCAACCTCGCCGCGCTAAAAGATCGAAAACCCTCTATGCCCGCCCACTTATCGGCGGGCAAGCTGTGTGCTGCGCCGTCCTCTATGCCAGAGTTGGCGGCTCGGCGGGCGGTAAGACAGTCGTCTTCTGGTCAGGGTCGGCCAGTGGATCGACCGGGATCGGCGCTGGTAAGAGAGTCTGCCCAGGCGGCGGGGTGACAGGGCCGGGCAAAGGCGTCTGACCTCCGGGCGGCGTGTACGTTGTTGCTTGTGGTGTTGTCACTCCCCAGGGAGTCATCGGCGTAGAACCAGGAGTTGTCATGTTCCAGGGTGTCATGGACGCTGAACTTCCAACTTGCGCCAGGATCATTTGTTCCTGGGGAGTCAGGTCGGCCTCCGGTTTGGGAAGGAGGATTGAGACAAACACGCAGATCAAGCCAACCACAATTACGACGGCCACCTGGATCAACACCCCAAGGGCTAATCCTGCCGTGACTGAACTGACCATGCCATGCAACAATGAACCCACGATTAGGGCGCCGTTACCAAAGCCCTGTTGAATGGTTTGTGTAGAGAGGCTCATCGTCCCCAGGCTCAATACCGGGATCAAGGCAAAAAATCCGCTCAGGATCAGCCCCCATCCCAACCAGCGGAACAGTGATTTGGCCGAGCGGATGGTGACCATCATGATGATGGCGAATAATCCAAGTGGGATCAGAAACAGCAGGGCGACGAAACGATTGTCCAGCCAGATAAACGCGCGCACACGGTTCATGTCAACCGGTGGAGGCGGCGCATTGGGGCCGCGCTGAGCAGAGGCTGCAGCGCGTTGCAGGGCATCGCTCAACCTCCACACAGGCGGCAAGTTCGCCCCGATGCTGTTGAAAATCTGGCTCAGCTTCGTTTCGGCAACCGGCTGTAGCTCTTTACCGGGGTTACAAATGGGCGGCGCACTGGTCGGCGCAGTCGAGTCCGAAGTGGCTTTGAATGCTTGCTGCTGATCGCTGGTACAGGTGGGAAGTTTGGGAACAATAATCTGCGATACGCTGCTAACATCCGCGCTACTGAGCTTGTCCTTGAGATCCTTCAGATCCAGTTGGATGTTCGGAGAGTCCGTTGACCCGTCAAGCCATTGGAAAAGATGATCAATATTCTGATTCAGTTGAGTTTCCAGCCAGTTTGACGGAAGCAGGCTGTTTTCAACACCTGCCCAATCCTCCGGCGTCATGGCCTTTGTCAACGATCTCGCCGCATCTTTAATCACGGGATCAGGACTCTGGTTGGCCGCTAGATCCACAAGGGCAGGCAGGAGGCTGCTGTAAAAGTTCTGAGACTTCAAGGCGCCCTTATAGGTCTGGGGATCCATCGCCACGCGCGAAATATTAAATGACCAGAAAGCACATGGCGTCACAATCAAAATGAACAGCATGACAACCAGTCCAACAATACGGCCTATATGTTTCATAGCGGATGCTCCTCACGACGAGTATTGAGAGCCAGCGGCGTAATTTCGGCCTGCCCAACACTGTGGCCGTCAACCATAACGCCAAACTGTGCGCCGACTGCGGCCAGTTCCGGTTTGACGAAGCCCAGGCCCACAACGGAAACGTGTGTGCCATCTTCTATTGTCGCCACGCTGGTAACGATACCGCGTTGTCCTTCGCTGCCTTCAAGCGCTGCGCCCGCCGGAACCGGGGCATTCAGCCGTAGACTCACGAGCGTTCGCGCTAAGCGGTTGCGGCTCTCCATACGGGCAATGATCTCCTGTCCGATGTAACACCCTTTGCTAAAGCTCACCGAATCCCACAAATTGGCTTCAAGGGGGATATAGTCCTCAGTCAACTCATGCCCCGCGCCAGGCAATCCAGCCTGGATGCGCAATTCCTCGTAGTGGGTATCGTCACGCTCTACAGCGGCATGATCTTGAAGCGCCGCCTTGAGAGTGTACAGGGCAGCATTGGGCACGATCAGCGTGAAGCCTTCGCCAGCAAGCGGGAAAGTCCGCGCAATCAGCAATCTTTCGCCGCCGAATGTCCCTTCGACAAAGTGATGCAGGGGCAGGTTGCTTATAGTCGCTCCTGGCACGAGCGCTTCTATGAGTTCCGAGGCGTGCAGGCCCTGTAGTTCGAGCTGCGCCAGATCAGCAGACACATCGCGCAGCCTGACCTTGTCCTGAAAGAAGATATGTTTCTGAAGCCAACTGCGTACCTTCGAGGGGTAATTCGCAATGAGCAGCGCCACATCGCCTCGATGGTAGACGATTAGCCGGTCAATGATGCGCGCCAGGGCTGTAGTCAATGCGGTGGAGCAGCCCTCGCCCGGTTGTAGGCTGGCAAGATCATTAGCAGACATCCGGTGCAGGAGATCCAGCCGGTCACGATCGGTCAATTCCAGGCGTCCTTGCGAATGGGAACGGTCAAACCAATTGAGGGTCATCGCCTTTACAGTCCCTGTTCCTGTCGCCACTGCTTGATATTTTCAGCGTGTTCTTCTTCATGCCAGTATCCGTTTTCCGCGATCAGGTACCAAAGACCTTCGCCTTCCATCCACGGGAATTTGCGTGGGTCGTCCAGCCACTTTTCGTTCACGTCGTCCACCATTTTCAGCAGATGTTTGTGAACCCCATGGAAATCTTCCAGCACCACGTCCAGGCTGCGCCGAACGTTTGCTCGGTATTCCTGGGCGTTAAACTCATCAATATCCTCGATTTGTACGATCTCTGGTACGCGGTCAGGCCATTCCAGTTGCGAAAGTGCCGTGATGAGTTCGGATTGCCAGATAGCCAGGTGGGCCAGAATATCTTTCACAGACCACATGCCCACCACGCCGGGCCTTAACATGGCATCGGGGGATAGACCATCCAGCGCCTGAAGCATCGAAGCACGCGCTTGCTGGATCGCCTCAATGATCTCTGTTCGCTTCAAAAGATTCTAACCGTTCCTAATCTCTCTATACACCCCTCCAATTATCCGTCTGCTGAGAGACAGACGCAACAAAAGCAAAGAATCCAATAGCGGACTCCGGCGCCTGTCCTGTAGCCTTGTCCGAATATGACGGTACAATGTTGGCACTGAAATAATGCTTTTGGGGTGAAGCCGCCTATGCTCGACACGGATGTCCAGGTTCCTGCGCTGTTTGAACAGCAAGTTCGAGAATGTTTAGTCCGGCTCTACGATTACGCATTTCTTCAGGATCATCCTATTGTCCAGGCGCTTGCGCCAGATATGCTCCCTGCGCAGCGTGTACAGGCGTTTCGCCAGATCGTTCTGGACGCTATAGATCAATTTCAACCTGATGCTCGCATGGACTTTCACTCCCGCGAGGCACGGATTTACAACATATTGCTGCTTCGCTATGTGGAAGGGCATGAATCCCAGGATGTCGTGCAGCAGCTTGCCTTGAGCGAGCGCCAATTCTACCGTGAACATCGCCGGGCCTTACAGACCGTCAGCCGGATACTGTGGGAACAGGCGCAACGCGGCACAGTTATACCTGAGCGCAGCTTCGATATGCCAGTACCTGACGACGGTTTTCAGGACGAGACCACTGATAGTTCTTCTCCTTCAATCTCCGTCCAATCGGAAGTCCAGCGTGTCTTCAGCCACCCGGAAACCGTGCATACCGACGTAAATGCATTGCTTGAAGGGATTCTATCGGCAACGCGAAGCCTGGCGGAACGGTTCGGAGTTTTGTTTGAGCTTGCACCGACCACCGACATGCAAGTGGCTAAACTCGACAGTTCGACGTTGCGGCAAGCCATTATCCTCATTCTGGCCTGGGTACTGCCCCGCGCCAATTCTGGCATTAAGCTGCGCCTTGGAGGCGCCATCGTTGAACACCGTCTTGAGGTCGTTCTGTCCCTGATTGGCGAGCTAAAAGATGCCGAAACCATCCCTGCGGCACTCGAAGGACAGGAGTTGTTGCAATACCTGGTCGAAGGCTTGGAAGGACAACTGGTTTTCGCAACGCCGTCGAAGACGCAGCTAGAAATCCGGCTCAGCGTACCACTTAAGAAAGACCTGGTTCTTGTCATTGACGATAACCCGGACGTCGTCGACCTGTTCAAACGCTACTTGATCGGACAGCCCTATCATGTACTATCCGCTCCGCAATTACACGAGGCGATTCAACTGGCACGCGATGAGCAACCTTCAGTCGTCATACTCGACATTATGCTGCCGGGCAAAGACGGTTGGGAGATCCTTCAGAACCTCAAAAACTACCCCACGACTCGCCACATTCCTGTCCTGATCTGCTCGGTCATGGATGTGCCTGATCTGGCCTTTTCGCTTGGCGCCAACGGTTTCCTGCGCAAACCCCCAGGACGGGCGGATTTCCTTACGGCGTTGACTCAGGGACAGGCGTAAGGTTATCGAGCAGGCCCTCTATACAGCGCATCACGACGAGCGGCGGTAAGGCACTGGACTTCAGGACGGACAGTTGCGCTTGGGAGTTGCTGACAATTTCACTTTGCAACAAGCGATCTGCCTGGAGACGATCCGTCATTGGGGCGTCCATCGGCTCCTCGGCAGCAACTTGAATAATCGGCATACTGGACAGTGGTGGGATTGATTGGATTTGCTCAATTAGGCTGATGCTGTCATTGTATGCAGCGGTTTCATTAACGATCAGCAGGTCAGGGCGCCGCTTTCGCATCATCGCCAACGCTTCACGAGCGCTGAAGGCATTCCAGACTTCGTAGCCCGGCGACAGCCGCTTCAGCATCCGCCGATACATTTGCACCACATCCCGCTCTGGAGCGATCACCAGGATATTTTGGATAGGGGTCTCAAGACGTTCGACTGTCTCGGCCAGTTTGTGGAATGAGATTGGGTGGGTAAGCACCGCCACTCGACCCTCCTCACCCCTCTGCTCGTTGGGAAGCCGGGAAGAGTCGTCAGGCATGACAGCCATTCGACAGGTGATGATCGGGATATTGTCGGGTGGAGTTTCTACCAATTGGGCAATTTCGTCGGTACTGTATGATGCTTCATTAATCACAAGCGCCGCTGGACGAGTTCGGGACACAACTCCTGAGATTTCAGCGAGGTCTCTCACGCTAATGGGTTGAAAATTACCGGTACGCCTGTAACGCTCAAACAAGCTAATGAGCGCAGAATCACGTTCAGCCACGATGAAGCAATTTGTGCTGGTTGTCTCATCGCGTGTGACCGTCTGAACGGGCGCCTGCCAGGCCGCAGCCTTACTCGTGACGGGCAGATCGACGTAAAATGTGCTGCCCTTACCTGGCTTGCCTTCACTCTCCACCCATAACCGCCCACCGTGCAGCTCGACGAACTGCTTGCTCAACGTCAGCCCCAGCCCCGATCCCTCGTAGCGCCGTGCTAGCGAACCTTCTAATTGATGAAATTCGACAAACACCGAAGACAGATCGGACTCGGCGATACCCAATCCCGTATCGGCAACGCTGATCCGAAGGGTGCTCGTGATCATCTCTGCGCTCAAGCTGATCTTGCCCTCGTCGGTAAAACGGTTGGCGTTGCTCAACAGGTTCAGGATAACCTGTCGTATGCGCGTTTTGTCCAGCCACAGAAAAGGCATCTGAGGTGGCAGTTTCACCTCGAAAATTAGGCCCTTTCTTTCGATCGTGTCGCGGGCCAAAGCCGCAGCTTCCTTGATAATCTGTGCCGGATCGCAAGCCTCTTTGATAATGGACATTTGCCCCGCTTCGATCTTCGACATATCCAATACGTCGTTGATCAGACTCTGCAAATGCTTGGCGTTGCGATAGATGGCGTGCATATCGGCGCGGTAGGCGGTGGGCAGCGCCGGCCCATACGCTTCGGGGGCCATAACGATCATTTCGCTGAAGCCAACGATAAGGTTGATCGGCGTGCGCAGTTCGTGGCTGACGTTTGCCGCAAATTGCGCTTTGAGTCGACGGCCCTCTTCTGCCGCGTAGCGGGCGTGGCGTAGTTGGCTGTTGCTATGTTGCAATTCAACCTGCGCCTTTTTCAGCGTCGAATTCAGTTGTGCCAGTTGGGCACGGTGTTCGCGTGCCTCGTCCACGCGATTTATGGTGTAATCCAGGTAATTCCAGGTGTTTCTAAGCGCCTGATTCAAGACATGAAAAGAAATGATAACCGTGTAAGCCGTTATCCAAAGCAAGATCATTGCCCAGGCGCCATCAGCGCCGGTCCTTGGACCATTTGCCAGAATCAGGAACGATGAAAGCAGGGCGATGAATACAGCGGGCAGCCTGCCAAGAAGCGCGCAGGCGATCAGTGTCAGAGATGCAAATAGATACAAGAAGATCGACGCGCCAAACATTTCATACGTGACTGCATTGGCAATCCATAGCCCGCCGACGAAAACAGTCGCACTGAGGGAAAAATAACGTTCTCGCAGTGAGTATGAAAGCCCGCACACCAACAAAACGAGGACGCTGAGTAACCGGGATAGTCCTACTGAGGTGGAATCGGAAAGGTTGCTGACCCATAGCCAGCCAAATAGGACGACAGCGAGTGTCAGGATCAGCCACAGCAGGATACGACGCTGTTCTTCCAGCAAGGATTGGCGATGGGCGGATATAGGCAAATCGTTGATCATGTCTCAAAGCCTGAAACGTTATTCCACTTTGGACAATGATAGATCATTCCGTGCCTATGGTTTAGGCTGGAACGATTTATCCCTTCACCGCGCCTGCCGTCAGCCCATAAACAATCCGTCGCTGGAAGATCAACACGAGTATAAGCAGGGGGACGGTGACAATGATGGTAGCCGCCATGATCTCGCCAAATGGCTCCGCATGGCTTACCGCGCCACGGAAATTTGCAATCGCAACGGTAACGGTTTGTACGGAAGGATTGGTCACGGTAAAGGATGATGCGAACAAGAATTCGTTCCATGCCGCAATGAAGGCCAACAGTCCGGTAGTGACCAGGGCAGGGGTTGTCAGCGGTAATAGTACCAAATAAAATGTCTGGAAGAACGTTGCGCCGTCTACCAGTGCTGCCTGCTCGATCTCGTCTGGCAAATTGCGGTAAAAGGTCATCAGTACCCAGGTTGTGAGTGGTAGCGCAAACATCAGGTATGTGGCGATCAATCCGAACAGGTTCCCGTATAGTCCCAGGTCGGCAATGACCTTGAAAAGTCCAGGCAAAACTGCAATCTGTGGAAAGAGGGTCATGGATAGAATGACGTACAGAATCGGACGTTTGCCGCGAAAGTGCAACCGTCCCAGCGCATAAGCGGAAAACGAGCCGAGTATGAGGGAAAGCACCACAACCGTTCCCGCAACCACGGCACTGTTCAGGATACCTCGCAAAATTTCCGGGCTGCTCAGAACATTTTGGAAGTTTTCCAGGCTGATTGTCTGCGGCCAGTAAGTTGCGGGGGGCTGAATCAACTCGTTTTCGGTTTTTAATGCTGAGACGAGCGCCCAATAGAATGGGAAGGCCAGATAAAAGATGACCAGGAGGAGCAGCGCTGCCAGGCTGATTCGTCCCAGGTAGTAAGTGGTCGTGCGTTTTTTCCCATACACACCCCCGCTATACGGGCGACGGCGGCTGATATTGGTCGTAACGTTCATTCGCGAACCTCCTGGTCAACGTGGAAGACGGTCATGTACAAAACCGTGAAAACAAATATCAGAATAAAGATGACGACACCGACGGCTGCCGCATAGCCGTAGGTGTGGTCGTTGATCAATTTCTCCTGGTCGTAGGTTGCCAGCGAAAGGACATCATGGCCGAGCAGTACGGCAAAAATATCGAAGGCTCGCAGAGCATCCAACGTCCGAAAGATCAGGGCCAGCAGAATAATGGGTCGCAGGCTGGGCAGGGTAATATTGGTAAAGCGCTCCCAGACGGTTGCACCATCTACGGCGGCTGCTTCATACAAATCCCTGGGTATCATTTGCAGCCCTGCCAGCAAAATGAGCGCGACGTAAGGGGTCGTCTTCCAGATGTCCACCAGGGCAATTGAAATAATCTGCAAACGTGGATCAGCCCGCCATGCATAACTCTGGGTGATCAGACCGAAGCGAAACAAAACGTCGTTGAGTAACCCCGCGCGGTTGTCGAAAAGTATCCACTTCCATAACTGGGCGGATACGACTGTGGGAATCACCCAGGGAATGAGCATAATGGCGCGCATCATCCCCTGTCCACGAAAATGGACATTGACGAGCATTGCCAGACCCAGGCCCAGGATCATTTCGGCGCCAACCGAGAGCATGGCAAAAGCAATTGTGTTCAACAGAGAGTGGATGAAGTCAGGGTCGGCGGCTGCAACAAGGATGGTTTTCTCGCCAAATTGAAACCGTGAGAACAAGTAGTAACCCGTTGGGAGTACCTGGGCAGGCCTTTTGTCAGCGGGAAGCTCAATGAACTGGACACTCAAAAGCTTCTGGTAGTTTGACAGCCCGATGTAGTTCACCGTTTGACCAGGCTGAGCGAACTGCTCATCCGTCAGGCTGGCACTAAATGTCCTCAGGAGCGGATATACAGCCACCAACGCCAGCACCACAAAGGTTGGCAAGAGCAGAAGAAAGGCCAGCCGAACCTGCCGCGTCGAGTGGGCGAATCGTTCTCTGCGGGCCGTGTCTCGCAATGCAGCGGCGAAGGTAGTCATACATACTCCTCTAAAACTTAAAACCTTGTTGTTTAGAGCCTGGCCTGCCGGTGTACCTATCGCCCCATCAGCTTAACGAGATTCGATGAGATTCATGAGGTCGCAGGTGTGGCGTTCTGCGTGCTTTCAACAGGCGGCTCTCCTATTGTGAAATTCGAGCCAAGGATGTTTTGCAGTTTCACTTCAAGATCGTCCAATGCGCTCCTGGCATCGGTCTTGCCGCTCAATACGTCGTGTACAGCGCTGTAATAAGCGGTTGAAACCTCGGTATATTTTGCCCCGGTTACTGTCGAAGGACGCGGAACAGCCTGGTCACCTGCCCCCGCAAGTTTTGGCATAAAAGGGTGTACCTGGGCCACTTCTTTATCCTGGTACACGGACTTGTCCGAGGGCAGCCAGTCCAGGTTGATCGCGTTGCTCTTTTGCGTCATTGGCCCGACCAGATAAAGCAATAATTGTGCTGCTTCCTGGGGATGTTTACTGTAGGCGCTCACCCCCAACTGCCAGCCGCTCAGCGCCGCTGCCCCGCTTCCGCTGGCTCCGCTTGGCAGGGTTGTCACGTCAAACAGGCCCTTGATTTTCGTTTCCTGGGTACCATCCGGCCCACCCTGGCCTAGCACATAAGCATACGGCCAGTTGCGCATGAAAGCGGCGTTGCCCGCTTGCCACACCTTTCGCGCATCATCCTCCTGGTAGGTTGTCACGCCCGGAGGCGAGATCGTCCCGACCCACTTTGCTGCCCGTTCGAGTGCCGCTTGTGTTTGCGGATTATTGACGCTAATGATCCGATTCGTCTCGACGATTGATCCTCCGCCGTCGCTGTACTGCCATTCCAGCGCGTCACAGGTCAGGCCCTCATAGGCATCGCCTTGCCACACATAGCCCCAAAAATCTGGATTGCCTGTTTTGCGCTCGCCGTCCTGGATGACTTGAGCCATTTGGGTCAGTTCGTCCCAGGTTTTGGGTGGCGCGCTGAAACCGTATTTCTTCAGGAGGTCAGTTCGGTAGTAGAGCAGGCCAGCATCCACGAACCAGGGCAGCCCGACTAACTTGCCGTTGACCGTATTATTCTGAAACAAACGCGAGAAAAAAGCAGTCGTGTCGAAGTTAGCAGCCTTGATAACCGGGTTCAGGTCAACCAGGTGCGGGGCCAGCAAGCCGGGATTGATGACGTCATACATGATAACGTCCACATCCGATGATTGAGTTGCCAGCAGTTGTTCTAGCTGCGAGAGATTGTCGGTTGTGTTCTGCGCCGCAACCGTTACATCCGCCTGAATCCCGGTGTCCTTCGTAAACTGAGTCAGGAGGTCTTTGATGGGCTGCTTGTTGGTGACGTCGCCCAACCATAACTTCAGTGTAAAGCTGTCAGCCCGTACCGGTTGCGCCTGAAGGACATTCAATAGAACGCTGCAAAGCACAAAAATCGGAATACAACAGACCTTGAATGCTCTGATCGTCTTCTTTGAAGTCATCATCATCGCCTCTGAAAGAATAAATTTCTATTGGCGATCCCCATTCAATCAGGCAACCCCGGACTGCGCCAGTCGGCGTCTGGATAGCGCATCCACGATAACGGCTGCCAACAAGACGAGGCCTGTCACGATGAACTGTGCCGCATCGCTGATGTTTAAGAGACCCATCCCGTTTTCCACGCTGGCGATCACCAGCGCGCCCAGGAGAGCGTTAGAGATTTTGCCGCGACCACCAAACAGACTTGCCCCACCGAAGACCGCCGAAGCAATGGAGTTGAGCAGGAGCTGCCCGCCGCCTGCGTTGGTATCTACCGAACGCAGCCGAGATGCTAGGATCACACCGCCCACACCTGCTAGCAGGCTTGACAGCATAAATACCAACACCCGCGTCCGCTCAACCTTGATCCCGGCCCTGCGCGCGGCTTCTTTGTTGCCTCCGATGGCGTAAATGTAGCGTCCGAAGCGCGTGCGTTCAGTCAGGAACGTCAAGGAGACCAGCAAGAGGAGCAGGATCACCCCGACCACCGGTACGCCGCGTTGTACGCAAACATTTTGGTCAGAAACGGTATGACACACAATATCCTGGTTCACTACATATACAGCGAACAGGATCACGAAAGCAAAAGCTACAACCTGCACGACAGTAACACTTATCGGTGTGGTGTGCAGCCCTTTCTTGCGGCGTGCCCGAGTCCGCAGGTAAGTGCCAATACTAAACCAGGCGACCACCGCCACTGCCGCGATCCACCCCCACTCTGGTGGGAGATACGAATTGGCGACGCCGAGAATCGTCTGATCCTGGAGAATGAGGGTTCCACCTTCACCGATGACAGCCAGCACGACGCCGTTCCAGGCCAGGAGTCCTGCCAGAGTGACGACAAAGGAGGGAACTTGAAAAGTCGTGATGATCAGCCCATGCAGAATGCCGATAGCCGCGCCGATCAGGAGCGCAATCGGAAGAGCGGTATACCATACAAACATCGTAGGGCTGTCCACTGATCCAGGTCGCAACATTACGACCAGGCTGACGCCTACGACTGCGCTCACGTAGCCTACCGACAGGTCAATCTCGCCCAGGAGCAAAACGAAAACGACGCCGTAGGCAATAGCTGTCACGCCAGCCATCTGAACGATCAGGTTGACGAAATTGTGGGGTGTCAGGAATTTATCGTTTAGGGATTGAAAGATGATCACGATCAGCACCAGACCGAAAATGATCGGTAATGGCCCCAGATCGCCGCCGCGCATTCGTTTGAGGGCTGCGCGCACATACTCTGCTGCGGACTGCGGGGATGCATCGGCTGCCAGGGTCGTTCGACGCGTGCCAGTCGTTGCGGCTGCGTCGTTTACAATGTCGCTTGTATTGCTCATGGTCGGCCTCAATTCATGCCTGGCACACTTTGCAGCGTACCGGCGGTAATGGCGTGGACAACTTCCTGCTGTGTAGTCTGTTTGGCACTGTAGACTTTGACGTTTTGGCCAAGCCGCAGCACGGTGATGCGATCTGCTGCCTCGAAAACGTCATGTAAGTTGTGCGAAATGAGGACAACCGCCAGACCTCTATCGGCCAGTCGGCGTACCAGGTCAAGCACCTGCCGGGTTTGCGCAACGCCGAGTGCAGCCGTTGGCTCGTCCAGGATCACGAGCCGCGAATTCCACATCACGGCTTTGGCAACAGCGACTGCCTGGCGCTGCCCGCCGGATAGCCCGGCTACCGTCTGCCGCACCGAACGCAGCGTTGTCACGGACAGCGAATTGAGTGTTTCGATACTGGACAGTTCCATACTGCCTTCGTCCAGACTGAATGGGGGCCTGACCCGCTCGCGGCCCAGGAACATATTGGCTACCACATCCAGGTTATCGGCCAGCGCCAGGTCTTGATAGACCACCTCGATCCCCAGCGCTGCGCTGTCGCGCGGGTTGTGAATGTGAACTAGCTTACTGTCGAAGTAAATCTCGCCTTCGTCAAATGAATAAATCCCCGCGATGCCCTTGATCAGCGTGGATTTGCCCGCGCCGTTGTCGCCCACCAGAGCCATGACTTCACCCACTTTTGCCTCGAAGTCAACCTTCGAGAGCGCCTGCACCGCGCCAAAATGCTTGGATACACCTTTGAGTTGCAACAGAGGTTGAGTTGAACTGTTTTCTTGTGCCATCGTCTTCTCGTGTGAAAATATTGTAATTTACGTTATTGAATAAATCAGCCTTCAAGGCGTGGAAGTGTGGGGAGAGGTTGCAGATATTGGAAACCTGCGACGCTCCCCCCAGACTCGCCCTGATTGTTCTCTATTATAGGATAAACCGGGCTATCGGATTAGCGAATGCCTTTGTTTAAGGGGCTTTCGTTGCGGCCATGCCAGCGGCCATCATTGCCCAGTTAGCCGGGCAGTACTTGGCAAAATCGCCCACGCAGACTTCTGCCACAGTACGGAAGCCGTCCGCGAGCACGGTTTGACCGACGTTGGACTTGTACACGGCCACAGGAACTAGTAGAACCGCGGGCATTGACTTGTTACCGGCAGCGTTTTTGCCGCCGTCGGTGTTGTCAGCAGTGCCAGTCGCTAGTGCCTTCGTGTCTGTGCCCTTGACCAGGGCAATGGCGAGTGCAGCAGCGGCGTTGGCTTCCTGCTTGACGGCTTTGTAGACGGTCATGCTCTGCCTGCCGGCGATGACCCTCTGAATGCCTTCGACAGTCGCATCCTGGCCGCTGACGGGGACGTAGGGCAGCTTCTGGTTCTCCAGGGCAGAGGCAACAGCCCCAGCCAGACCATCATTGGCGGCAGCCACGGCGTCAATCTTGTTGTTCTGGGCGGTCAACATCTGCTCGAAGATGGTCAGTGCTTTCTGGTTGTCCCAACCAGGCACAGACTGATCTGGTCCCTTGGTGTAGGTTTTGTTGTCGTAGAGCGGTTGCAGGACTGAATCGTAGCCTTGCTTGAACAGCGTGGCATTGTTGTCAGTCGGGGAACCGTTCAGTTCGGCAACCACGGGGTTCTTCAGACCAGCGGCGGCGATGCCATCGACCACGCCCTGGCCTTCCAGTCTACCGACAGCCACGTTGTCGAAGCTGACGTAGAAGTCCGCACCTGGCCCCTGGATGGTCAGGCGGTCATAGTCAATGATGTGAACGTTGGCAGCGCGGGCCTTCGCAATAATGGCTGCGCCGGAGCCACTGTCGAGGTCAACAAACACGATCACTTTTGCGCCATTGGTGATGGCCTGGTCTGCCTGTGTAGCTTGTTTGGTGGCATCGCCTTCGGCGTTGACAATACTGGAACTAACACCAGCAGCGTCGAATGCTGCTTGTAAA
>DATGFK010000498.1:0-12191 GCA_035309185.1 Aggregatilineales bacterium | reverse complement strand
CCGACGTTCCCGGCGTGCTGCAACTGGTCGAGGATCACGACGTTGAGTGTTGGAGCACTGCGGTTGGTGTCGAGGAAGTCCTCCAGTTCGGTGTATTCAACCGGGCTGGTGACTGCGACCACGTCCTGGTGCTCTCCCGTGTGGGCCAGCACATTTAACTTCGACAGCTCAACAAAATCGAAGCGCACCTTGCTTTCCAGCGCGAGAGCCTTGAGTTCCGCGATATAAGGACGCTTGCTGCTGACGGAAAAGTAGATGCGATTGATGGGGTGGCCGCTGCGCAGCGCCTCGACCACCGCGTTATAGCCAAAGATTACGTCTTTCACGCCTTTTGATTCCTGAGTTTTACCAATGTTTGGAGAAAGTCATGCAAATCACACAATTAAAGTGACGTTCATCTGTTTTATTGACGCTCATCTGTGAATATGCTAGACTGCATAGTAGATTTTAGAATCCCCACACGAGTTTGATCAGTTTGCTAAAGGGAGAATTTCTCCGATGGCCGATATTACCACAATCACGGGAATTGAAGAGATGACCGACATCAGCGTTCTGTCGGTAACGCCGCTGGCCGCGGCGAAAATCCAGGAACTGCTCGTCGCGCGAAATATTCCGGGTCACGCCCTGCGCGTTTTCGTGGCGGGTGGCGGCTGCTCTGGCCTACAGTACGGCATGTCCTTCGTTGACCAGCCCGAAGAGTTCGATACGGTGATCGAGCAGGCTGGCGTGCGGTTGGTTGTTGACCCCACCAGCATCATGTATGTCGGCGGCGCGACGATTGACTTCGTGGATAGCCTGATGGGCGGCGGCTTCCGCATTGACAATCCGAACGCGGTGTCCACCTGCGGCTGCGGAAGTTCGTTCCGTACGCGCAGCGAGGGCAGCGCCGAGGACGAAAGCGAAAGCGCGGCTGGCGGCTGCTCCTGCGGTCACAGCCACAACTAATCCCGCTTCCTCGACAATCTGAGATTTTTACGCGGCGCGACGGGCCACCCTGTCGCGCCGCTGTGTTGTGAACTGAATATTAACGGCCCGCGACAGGATTCCAGACCGGCCCGCCCAGGAGTTGGGTACTCGAAGAGAGGAGCGTGCGCCCCTGGCTCCCGTCGGCCCGGATTACGTTGACGGTTCTGCTCCTGTCGGCGGCTTCCAGCATGTACCCGATCTCCTGGCTATCGGGCGACCACCCGGAGACATAAGGCGTTCCGCCGTGTGTCAATGCGCGCGGTAGAGAGCCGTCGAGCGTCAGCACATACAGCGCGACACTTTTAGGCTGCGCAGGATCACTTTGCGCGCTAAAGGCAATCTTCTGACTATCCGGCGACCACAGGGTTATGGGCGGGTAAGGGATGGGCAGTGTTGAAAGCTGATGGGCGTTGCCACCATCGGCGTCGCAGATATGCAGGGTTACGTAGTTGAAATCGCCCGTTGTAAAGAGGATGTGTTTGCCGTCAGGCGAAGATTGAGGCTGTCGGCCATCCGTCAGCGTTCGGCTCTCGGAACCATCCAGCCGCATGGACAGTATCTTCTGGGCGTTCTCGTCGTTAAGGATAATTGTCTGGCTATTGAACGACCAGGACGGTGCGGCAAATTGTCCCTGGCGCAAGATCAGATGCTTATTTTGCCCGTCGGCATCCATCAGAAATACATTCGGGCCTTGCCAGTACATAATGGAGCGCCCGTCTGGCGACCAGGCAGGGAGTCGCACGTCGTCCGAAGCCAGAGTTGTCAGACCCGTACCGTCGGCGTTGATTTTCAGGATGTGAAATTGCGTTCCAGCCCCGTCAGGCGACAGTTGTTCTGTATCAAAGAGAATCTGTTTGCCGTCCGGTGACCAGGCTTCGTTCCCAGCAAGACCCACGTTATAGGCCAGAGGACACGTGCGCCCGCTGGCCTCATCCACCAGGAAAACCGAACCCGACATGACCCCGTATCGGTCGTTTAAATAGGCCAGGCGCACATTGCCCATTGTTGCAATGCACAACCTCCTATACCACTCAAAGCTGTTGAGGTCAATATAACCGGTTGCAATGAGCGTCATGACGCTGGTGATCGCCACCGTAATCAATACGATGGGTAAAAGCAACAGAAACCGCGTCATCACCCTTCGCGGTCTACGCCACCGTAATGGCCGCTTTTTCTTGGGCTTCCCCATCCAGTCATCGGCGCTGTGGTCAATAAGCTCGCCGTCGTCGCCGATTTGAGTTTTAAGTTCGTCCACCGCGTTATCCCAGGCAGGCAAATATCTTCAGCGCTGCGAGCATGGATTTGCTCGCATCATGCGCAGTCTACCACAGTCCGCCGAGCCGTAGGCTGAACGTTGGGGAATGGGTTGTATTGCCCTACTCCGCGAGTTGGAACGTGACCGATACGCGGGCCGTCACGGCGATCTGGCCGGGCGCGACCGTATCGCCGTTGTCCAGCGATCCCGTTGGGCCGCTGCTCACGGCGTTCTGTACCACGTTCTGCGACTGCTGGTTGAACTGGGATTGGTACTGCTGGCCCCACCAGTTGCCGTAGGATGCCCACCATGAATTTTGTTGCTCCGTAATCGAAATAGGCTTGCCAACCTTCTGGCCCAGTTCCCCGGCCAGCGCCACCGCCTTGTCTTTGGCAGCCTGGATAGCCAGCGTGCGGGCCTGGTCGCGGTATTTGCGTAAATCGGAGGTCAGGAATTGCACGCCCTGGACGAAGTTAGCTCCACTGTCAATGGCCCCGCTCAAGACAGCGTCGAACTTGGTAATATCCTTGACCGTGATGATCACGGTTTTGCGCACAAAATAGCCGACGAAATTCAGCGAGGAATAGTTGTCGTAGCGCGGCTCGACGCTGATGTAATCGGTCTGGACGTTTTCGGGGGAGATGTCCATGCTTTTGGTCAGCGCCAGGATGCGGGCAATGCGGGCATCGTTGTCGCTCTTGGCGTTGGCAAGCACCTTATCCGACGTTTCCACGCCCAGCGCAATGACGACCTTGTCCGGCACAACGTTGATCTGCGCGTCGCCCGTTACCTCGATGGTGCTGTTCTGGATCGAGTCTCCAATTTGAGCGTTGCCGCTGGCGAGGACAGAGCCACTGCTAAAAAGTGCCACGGCGACCATGACGGGGAAGACGATCTTCATCCTGGAAATGAACATGTTCATTTTGTGAACCTCCCTGCTGTCCTTTCGATGCTGCTGAATGTACATCAGGTGGCGGGATTGTGCAGGCTGCCCCTCAACAGTCGGAGAATGCGTCAACACCCTTGGCGGTCAAATCCTGGTAGATGGCCTGCGCCACGAAGCCGCTCACGTCGCGCCGGTAGCTGATGAACGCGCTGTTGTCCAAGCCGTGATCCTCCAATGTGGCAAACGCGATGGCTTCTAGAAGAATATTCTTGCAGAAGCCCGATCAGCCCAGCGTGAAATAGAACGTCGCGCCGCTGTCCGGCGCTGCCTCCGCCCAGATGCGCCCGCCGTGGCGTTCCACGATACGCTTCACCAGCGATAGCCCGATCCCGTTGCCCGAATACTGGCTTCCGCTGTGCAGGCGCTGGAACGGCGTAAAGAGATGCTCGGCGCGCGCCATATCGAAGCCAACGCCGTTATCCCGGACAAAGTACGCGCCTTTGGCGAGTCCGCCATTCCCACTCTCGGAATTGAGTGTTTTGTAGCCCACTTCAATCAGAGCGACTTCGATATTCCCGGTGAACTTCAGGGCATTCGAGAGCAGGTTGGTATAGATCTGCTTCAAAAGCGCCGGGTCGGCCTCGCAGGGCGGCAGTTCGCCGACGATCAGCGTAAGGGCGGGAGCGCTGCGCGTCTTCTGAGGATTGCCGAGTTCGGCCAGCGCATCGTTAACGACCTGGACTGGCTGCAATAGTTCCTTGTTGAGCGTCTGGTGGCTCGTGCGGGAAAAATCGAGCAGGGCGCTCACGAGATTTTCCATGCGGTGCGCACTGGCGTCAATGTGCTGTAATAGTTCAAGCACGGAGGGTGGCAGTTGGGCGGCGTCTCTTTCGAGCAGGATCGCAGCGAAGCCCATGATATTGCTGAGCGGGCCGCGCAAATCATGAGAGATCGAAGCGTTGTAGGCATCCAGTTCGTTGTTGGCCGCTTCGAGTTCTGCCGCACGCGCCTCCAATTCGGCGTTCAGGTGGGCGATGCGCGCTTCACCTTCCCGGCGCTCAGCGACGGTGGCCGCCAGCAGCAGCGTCGTGCCCGCCGTGATCCCGATGAACAGCCATAGGACGATCAGAGTCTCCGACATGGACTGCGGGGCAAGTGGCCCTGGTTCAGTGAGTATCCTGAGCACAGCCAGGATGGCAATAATCAGACTCCCGGTGACGGCGGCGCGCTGGCCCAGGCGCAGGGCAGCCCACATGAGCAGTGGGAAGGGCAAGAAAGCCAGCGCAAAAGCGCTCTGTACCAGGTGGCCGTAGAAAATGACCACGCCGGTTGCAATCAGCAGCGTCAGCCAGGCAATATGTTCGAGATCGACATGTACCGGGTCAGGTTTTTTGCCACCGATCAAGGACACAACCCAGGCGCCCCACAGGAGCAGCACCGGAGTCCAGCCCAGGATTCCCACGGCATCGCCCAGCCACCACACAAGCCACAGCGAACCGTACTGGGGCCAGGGGGCCTGACCTGATAGGCACAGGCCGAATACACCAATGGTGGCGGATACCGTGGTACTGAGCAACGCGCCCAGGGCGATCAGACCCAGCGCATCCGAAGTCCGATTCAACGCGACGTGGAAGTCTACGAACCGTCGGAGCAGAAAACAAGCCAGCAGCGCTTCAAGCGTACCGGCCGAGGCTGAGGTGACCAGGTAGGCAATGGACGGGGACTGTCCCTGCAACGCATTGATCACGATAATACCAAGCGCGATTCCGGGCCACACGTTGTCGCCCAAGAGCAACAGTGCGGCCAGCGCAAAACCAGCAGGCGCCCAGAATAACGAATCGGCGCCGTGCAGGAGCGTCAGTAAAATGCCAAGCTGGGCCGCCCCAAAATAAAGTGCTGCGACGACTGTGATTTTTACGAGATAACGGAAAGACTTATTGCGGGCTGGGATGGTTGTCATGTTGCCAAGTTAAGTCCAGATCATAATTCCATACTTGAAAGTATAGATCGAACTGACTTAAACGCCAGTATGGCTTGCTTAGCTTGTCAATGTGAAACATTACACAGGTGTGGTTAGCCCGAATCAGCGATCTTTCTGCTCATGCATCTTCAGGTATATGTCCAGGTTTGTGATCTGCATAAAGCGTGACGGGTCGTCAAGCGGCTCGAAGCCGAACTGCCTGTACAGGCCGTGCGCATCGCGCGTCGCCAGCATCCAGCGTCGCAACCCCTGCACGTCCGGGTGCTTCAGGATGGACTCGACCAGCCACTTTGAGAGTCCCTGCCCCCGGTAGGCTTCGACGATGAACACGTCGGCCAGGTAAGCGAAGGTGGTGTAGTCCGTGATCAGACGTGCAAAGCCCACCTGCTGCGAAAGGTGATAGACCCCAAAACACAGCGAATGTTCGATGGCGCGCTGGACAATCTCCATTGGAATGCCTTTCGACCAGTAGGATTGGCTCAAAAATCCGTGAATGACGGCGAGGTCGAGCCGCGCCCGATCCGTGCTGATCGTGAAATCGCCGCGTGTGTATTGTACTTGTGGGATAGCTGACATAGCAGTAATAGGTTCTCCATAAGTTGGGTGCTGCTTTTTATGTATCTCTGCCAAATCAATTCGAACGAAAGAGACTTTGAATATTAAGATGATACCCTGTTGACCCAGGCTCGGTTAAAATCGAAGCTATGTCAACCAGTTATACATCCCAAATCGTCGTGCGGGAAGCAACGCAGGAAGATATTGCAGCCTGCTTGCAGCTCGACCTCTCCTATGAAACGGATTACGTGTGGCAAATGGATTCCCGCGACGACAGCGGGGCGATTGCCATCAGCTTTCAGACGGTGCGCCTGCCGCGCGCCATGCGCGTCGTCTATCCGCGCGATCCGCAGGCTATCGCGCAGCGCTGGCAGAAACGCGACTGCTTCCTGGTCGCGGAAACTTCCGGCGTGGTGCGTGGCTATCTGCTGATGCGCTACGACGCCGGGCCGGGCCACGCCTGGATCACTGACGTGGCGATTGGCCGGACGTGGCGGCGGCAGACTTTGGGCAGCTTGCTCTACGCCGAGGCCTATAGCCGGGCCAGGGATCAACAGTTGCGGCGGCTGACCATCGAAACGCAGACCAAGAACTATCCAGGCATCTGCTTCTGCCAGAAGCACGGCCTGGCCTTTTGCGGCTTCAATGACCGCTACTATCCTAACCAGGACATCGCCCTCTTTTTCGGACAGACGGTACGCTAGATAGATGACCACAGACCTGCTTATTCTAGGACTGCAACGCCTCAATGAGGCCCTCACGGCGGCGACGATTATCGTGGCTGCTTCGATGCTCTTTTACAACCTCCTGCGGGGCATCCGCGAACGGGTGATCCGCACATCCAGCGTGTTGCTAGGCTGTATTTGCGCGACCTACCTCGCCAGCATGTTTGTCGCCATCGCCAAGACGCCGCATTCCGCCGAGACCTGGCTGCGCATCCGCTGGATCGGGATTGCCTTTATGCCCGCCGCGCTGTTCCACCTCTCGGACGCGCTGCTGGCGACGACGGGACTGGTCTCGCGCGGGCGGCGGCGCCGCGTGACCCGTATCCTGTACATCTATGGCGTGATCTTCTTGCTGCTGGCCGCCTTCACGGACCTGATCGTCACCGGACTGATCACCGACCCAATGCCGATGATGCGGGCGGGGCCGCTGTTCGGCCTATATCTGATCTACTTCGGCCTGGCTGCGGTCTTCGCCGTCAACAACGTCCTGCGTGCCCGCCGCCGCTGCCTGACTCCCACCACCCACCGGCGCATGACTTATCTGTTGCTGGTCTTCCTGACCCCGGCAGCCGGGATATTCCCGTTTTCGCTGCTGTTTCCCAACCCGACCCAATCCAACAGTATCGCCCTATGGAGTTTGCTGAACGTGGGCAACCTGGGCATCGTGATCATGCTGGCCTTCATGGCCTACCCCTTGTCGTTTTTTGGCTCCAACCGGCCCGACCGCGTGATCCGGGCGGAACTGGTGCGCTTCATGCTGCGTGGCCCGGTGACGGCCATCGCCGTCCTCATGGCGATCCTGTTTGTGCCGGGAGCGCGTTTTTTTGGCCTGCCGGGTGTCGAGTTTATGCCGTTCATCGCGGTAGGGATTGTGCTGATCTTGCAGTGGATCTACACCGTGATCATCCCCGTGATCGAACGGCGGCTGATCTACAACCACGATCAGGATCAGGCCCGCTTTATCCGTGAGATCGGGGAGCGCTTGCTGACCCATACCGATGCGAGCCAACTGCTCGAAGCGACCCTGGCCGCCGTATGCGACTATTTACGTGTGCCAAGCGCCTTTATCGCTTCGGTGGGGCCGGGTGGGGTTCACCTGGAACAGTCCATCGGGGGGCTGTTACCGTCGCAGGACTGGATAGCCTCGCCTGACTTCCAGGCACTGGGCCGGGCCAATGGCAGCCTTAAAACACCGGTAGAGGGGCTGCAAGTCTACGGCGACATCCTGGTCTGGCAGTCGTTCTGGCTTGTTCTGCTGCGCAGCACGCGCAAGAATGGCGACGAAGAGGCGGTTTCGCCGCCGATTGGTATCCTGGGCCTGTGGGCGCGTTCGGCACAGCCCGATCTGGAGGAGGAAGAAGACCTCGTTCTGCGCGCTTTGCAAGCTCGCGCTGCTCACGTCCTGGAAGGGATGCGTTTGCAGGCTGACCTGATGGCCTCCTTTGAGGCGGTCATGCAGGAGACGGACGCCGTGCAGTATGGCCCCTCCGCGCTGCGTTACGGCAATGCCGGGGCGCTGGTGGAAGAAGTTGTGCCGGACAGCGAAGGCGAGTCGGGACTCAGCCGGGCTTTTGTAGACCTGATCCGTGACGCGCTGCGCGATTACTGGGGCGGGCCGCGCCTCACGGCCAGGGAATTGCTGTCGCTCAAAGTCGTCTCGCAAGCCCTGGAACAAAACGGCGGCGACCCGGTACGCGCCATCCGATCCGTGTTGGAGCGGGCTATCGAGAGTTTGAAGCCCGAAGGCGCGCGCAGCCTGACCGCCGCCGACTGGACGCTGTACAACATCCTCGAAATGCGCTTCATCCAGCGTCGCAAGGTTCGCGACGTGGCGATGCGGCTGGCGATGGCCGAGGCCACCTTCCACCGCAAGCAAAACATCGCCATTGAGCAGGCGGCCCGGCGGGTGTGGGAGATGGAACAGGCGGCATAATGCGGTCATCGAACCGCCCCTTCGATTATTTTTCCGCTAAGTCAGCCCGGCTGCCCTTGCCACAGCCTCGCGGATCAGGCCAGATTCCGCGACGACGCGACCAATATATTCCTTGACTGCCTCGCCACCCGTCAGGCGCACCCAGATCGGGCCGCGATTCGGCTGGATGTCGATCTCGAAACGCAAAAATGGACAGCACAGCCGCTCATTCGAGATGTATTCGGCCACTTTCAACAACATCGCGGAATCTGCCGGGAGGCGAAGGCCGTATCCATCAGGAAATTCCCTGACCTCCTCCACCGCTGCAAAGACCAGCTTTCCGCTGGCGGCCCACTGATCGCGCTGCTCGGCGGGAATAGCCGTCGGGTCGCAGGCGATCACAACATCGCTCTTCACAGATTGGTCGGGCAACATGAGACGTTCCTTTCTACTTCGCTCACTCGGCTCCGCGTAATATCGCGTGAGCCGTCCTCGTCAGTTGAAAAGAACTCTACAACTTGAAGCGCAGGTTAAGTCAAGGGGCAAAAAATGATTACAGTGATCGAGCAAATGAGGCAGTTTCCTCATCTGTCCATTGGCGACGTGGCAGCGCGAGTGGGACTCCGCACGTCAGCGATACGTTTTTACGAGCGCAGGGGACTGTTGCCCACGCCTGAGCGAATCAATGGCCGAAGGCGCTACAACACGGACGTGGTCGGGAAGATTCACCTGATCCGGCTTGCCCAGCAGGCTGGCTTAACCATCGAGGAAATCCGTGTTCTTCTACACGGCTTCCCGGCGGATACTTCCGCTGCGATTCGTTGGAACACCCTGGCGAACCGCAAGCTGGACGAGGTAAACGCCCTACTGGAGCGGATCGCCGCGATGAAAGCGCTCCTGGAACATGCGCTTGAATGCCAGTGTGCCACCCTGGATGATTGCGCCTCCGGGCTGGATTCGGCTGACGGCGAACTGACTATCCAACAACAGTGCGCTGGATCAAGAACGGGCCGACCCGCATAAATAGTACCTACGCTGAGATTGCCAGACCACGCTCCGCTGCGTCCAAGTGTCAGGCGCGCTTGACCCGCTCGGCCAGGAATGCCTCGAAGTGCTCAAGCACTTCCGGGAGATTCTTGCGCCCAAACCCGACCCGGAAATTGCGACTGCTGTCATCAAAACACGTACCAGGCAGCAACAACACCCCGCTGCGCTCGACAGTCTCCTCGCAGAATGCCTCTACCGACACGTCCAGTTTGAGGCCGGGGAAGGCCGTCGAACCGGCTCGCGGGCGCTTCCACGAAAACAGATCGGCGTGGCGGGCGAAGCATTTATCGAGCAAGTCCAGGTTTGCCCGCGTGATCGCCACGTTACGCCGGGCGATGTCGTCCCGGTGCCGCAGCGCGACAAGGCTGAGAAATTCGCTCGGCGCACTGCTGCAAATGGTTGTGTAGTCTTTGAAGGCTGCCATGCGCGCCCGCGCATCGGCGCTGCGGGTAGCGATCCAGCCGACGCGCAGTCCCGCCAGGCCATAGGTCTTGGACATGACGCCGAGCGCAACCGCGTTCTCATACAGATCGCAGGCGGCAGGCAGCGTGTCCGATGGGTCTTGTTCCAGGTGACGGTATACCTCGTCGGAGAAAAGCAGTAGGCCATGCTGCCGGGCAATCACCACGATCTGCCGCTGGGTATCGGGCTGCATCTGGTAGCCAGTGGGGTTATGCGGGCAGTTGACGACGATGGCCCGCGTATTTGGCTTGATGCTGCGTCGCAGAAGATCAAGATCAAGTTCCCAGTCGTCGGCTTCGTGGGTCTGCCAGCGCGTGACCTCGCAGCCGATGGCCGTAGCGATCTCCGTCAGCGATTGGTAGCAGGGCGTATGGACAATCACGTGATCGCCGCGATCCAGCAGTGCATTAAAGAAGACAAAAATCGCCTCTTCAGCGCCCGTAAAGGTCAGTACCTGCCCAGGCTCGATGCGCTCGTAGAGGCCCGTGATCGCCTCTCGCAGCGCCATCCCACCCTCCGATTCGGTGTAGCCAAGCCACTGCGCGTCGAACTGTTCACGCGCGCCCGGCTCCAGGTCAAGCAGTTCCCGGATGGTCATGGCCTCGCAGTCCGAGCTGCACAGCAAATACGGCGCTTTGAACTCATAACGCGCAAAAAAGCGTTCCAATTTGAACGGTGCGATTTTCATGTCACGCAACCCTCTCCATAATTTGTTTTGTGCTCCGAGTGTCACAGATTGTGGAAAGCTTCCGATAGTATAGTTCGGGTTCCGTTTATGAAGAACTGCCTCGACGAATGTCTCAGCATGACGATACTTTGAATAGCTGCATTTGTGCAAAAGTCCGACCCCGCCGACGGATTTGCCAGTTGACGGCTGGCGCGAACGGTGCTAACTTATGGGACATGAAGACTTCGATTAGTTTCTCGAAAAAAGGCGCAAAAAAATCCCCCTGAATTGGGAGGTTCTTTTGCGTGCGGGAACAATCGTATCCCTGGCAATGGCCCTTCCAGGACAACCGAACCGGAAGGGTTTTTTCATGCCTTAATCAAAATAATTCCATATCCGGCGCACAGCCAATAAAGGAGAACAAACGATGTCAGGTACATGCCCCGAATGCGAAGCCTCAATTACCCTGGATAAGCCCATGCGCGGCGAGATCGTGAGCTGCCCGGAGTGTGGCGCCGAACTCGAAGTGACGAGTGTCTCTCCGATCACACTTGAGCTGGCACCGATGACCGAAGAAGACTACGGCGAATAGCAGCACTGAGAAACAGAACAATCTGAACATGACCATTCACGTTGGAATCCTGGCCTCGCGCATCCGCGTCGAGGAGAAACTTTTGTTGTCCGCATTCGAGACGCGCAGTGTCCCGGTGACGATCATCAACGACGACGACCTGATCTTCGACATTGGCGCGAAGGTGCTGCCCTACGACGTGATCCTGGAACGATCCGTCAGCACGTCGCGGGGACTCTACTCCCTGCGGATGCTGGAAGCCGCCGGTAACGCCGTGATCAATCGCTGGCAGACGGCCAACACCTGCGCCGACAAGCTCCTGACCACAGTAGCCTTGCAGGAAGCGGGCGTTGCGCAGCCCAAAGTCCGCGTGGCCTTCACGCAGGAGTCAGCGATCAAGGCGATGGAAGAGATGGGCTATCCGGTGATCTTGAAGCCGGTGGTAGGCTCCTGGGGACGGCTGCTGGCGCGTGTGAATGATCGGGACGCTGCCGAGGCCATCCTCGAACATAAGGAAGTCCTGGGTTCGTACCAGCACAGCATCTTCTACATCCAGGAAATGATCCGCAAGCCGGGGCGGGATATTCGCGCCTTTGTGGTTGGCGGCGAGTGTATCTGCGCTATCTACCGCAACTCGGCACACTGGATCACCAACACGGCGCGCGGCGGGCAAGCCTCCAACTGCCCGGTCACGCCGGAACTTGGCGCGCTGGCTGTTGCGGCGGCGAAGGCAGTCGGCGGCGGCGTGCTGGCGGTAGATGTCCTGGAAGACCCGGATCGCGGCTTCGTTGTCAACGAGATCAACCACACGATGGAGTTCCGCAACAGCATCGCCCCGACGGGCGTGGATATTCCGGGGCGTGTGGTGGATTATGCCCTGAGCGTGGCCGCCGGAGGAGTCAAAGCCTGATGGCCGAACAGCCTGCATCGCCTGCTTCTCCGTCCGCGAGCGGTCGCCGCGTCAGGGTCAGCATTATCGGCGCGTCGGGCTATACCGGCGGCGAAGTTCTGCGCCTGCTGCTGGCCCATCCCAACGTGGAGATCGGCCAGGTGACTTCGGAGTCAAACGCCGGGACTTACGTCCACGCCTTGCATCCGAATCTGCGCAAAATCACGGCCCTGCAATTCGTCTCCGCCACGGCGATCCAGCCCGCCGACGTATTG
>DATGFK010000497.1:0-2733 GCA_035309185.1 Aggregatilineales bacterium | reverse complement strand
TATCGCGCATTTGCGCGGTATGTGTTTTAATGGTTCGGACAAGAGTGAAACGATATAAGGCATTATCCAATGGCCCCTTCATCCAAAGATATTCTTGTCATTGATGATGACAAGAGCTTTTGTAACCTGGTGGCCGATGCTTTCCAGGAACATGGCTTCCATCCGTTTACCGCGATGGACGGTCAGTCTGGATTGAGTCTCTTCAAGGAAAAACATCCGCCTATCGTGTTGCTCGATGTCGCGATGCCAGGCTTGAATGGTTTCCAGGTAGCCGCAGAGATTCGGCGTACCGAGACTGCCGGGGAGCACACGCTCATCGTCATCATGACCGCACACGCCCGCAGTTTCTTCGTCTCGCAGGACTTTGAGAGCGGTATTGACAGCTACCTCACCAAGCCGATGTTGCCCGATGACATCGTGGAACAGGTGACCAATCTCATCACGCAGTGAACTTCAGTTTGTGACATTGAGTACACGGCCCTTAGCCACAGACCGTGTACTTGTTTTTATTCCCCGCGCAGGCATTTAATATCGTACTTATTTTTGTCGCTATTACCTAAACTAGAAGGGCTGTTGCATTAATTTCGTTTGCTCTTGCAGAGGCATCAAGCTACAATTTGGGGACGCTCGCAATGAACTTGTGCCGCCTTTAATTTCATGGACGCGACGTGGGAGGGATGCCGGTGAGTCGCTGGGCAAATAAATACGTGATTGGTCTCACAGGCAACATCGCAATGGGCAAGAGCCTGGTGCGCAAGATGTTGGAACACCTGGGCGCTTACACCATTGACGCAGATGGCCTGGCGCACCAGGTTATGGTTCCAGGCGCGCCTGCTTACGGGCCGGTCATCGAGACTTTTGGCAAGTGGATCCTGGATTCGCAGAATCGTGTAGATCGCGCCAAGTTGGGAGCGGTGGTCTTTGCCCACCCGGAGGCATTGGCTCGTCTGGAAGCGCTGACCCATCCAATCGTCGGCCAGGGGATTGATACCCTGATCACGCGCGCTAAACAGCCAATCGTGGTGATCGAGGCCATCAAGCTGCTGGAAGGCGCATTAGCTGATCAGGTAGACGCGATCTGGGTTGTGGACACTGCACCACAGATCCAGTATGACCGCCTGGTCAAAAAGCGCGGTATGTCCGAATACGAGGCGCGCAAGCGTATTGACACACAAAATCCCCAGCGCATCAAGCTGGCAAGAGCGTCGGTTGTCATAACCAATAATGGCTCGCCAGACGACGTGTGGGTGCAGGTTCAGCGAGAATGGAACAAGATTCTGACCCAGCGCCATGTTGCGGATCGCGGCGATGAATATCATACCGTGTCGGTTGGGCAGCAACCTGCGGCCACTCCCGCAGCCCCTGCACCTGTAGCACGACCCGCCCCAGCTCCTACAGTAGCCCCGGCTCCCGCCCCTGCTGCGATGCCAACCCCAGCGCCCGCGCCCGCTCCAAGCGCACCGGCGCCGACGGCTGTTCCGACGACCATTACCCGGCTGGGTATTCGGCGGGGAATGCCCAAGAACGCGGAGCAAATTTCTGCGCTTCTGAACCAATCCCTGAGCAAGAACCTGTCCCACAACGACATCATGATCGCCTTCGGTGAGAAGTCGTATTTGCTGGCAGACGTGGAAGGCAAAACTGTGGGCCTGGTGGGCTTCCAGGTCGAGAACCTCATTACACGCGTAGATGAGTTTGTAATTGTTCCCGGTGCGCCTGTTGCCCCGGTTGCGGAAGGCCTGATCGGCGCGGTAGAAGAGGCCTCGAAAGAGTTGCAAAGCGAGGTTGGTTTTATCTTCCTCCCCCTGACTGCCAACGATGTGGCAAAGGCGTTTATTGATCAGGGTTATGAACTGATGACCCTGGAAAGCATTAAGGTTCCCGCGTGGCGGGAAGCAGCCGCAGAATCGCAGCCTCCCGACACTCAAATCCTGGCGAAGAAACTCCGTGCAGAAAGGGTGCTTAAGCCGCTATAATAATCGGTCAGCATCCTGCTCAGCGAAAAAATGCATTGAATTGAGGTCTGTGAACTGTGCCAAATTTTCTCACCAATCTCGGTAATCGCCTGAATACAATCCCGGTGCTGCGCGACCTGATCAAATTTGCCGATCAGCGTCCGCGGCTCGCGGCCTGGATTGTGCTGTCAGTCGGAATTGTCGTCCTGCTGATGATCGAGGCGCGCGATGTAGGGCTGCTCATCGGCCAGTGGCTCGCTTTGATCGTGGCCTCGGTGCTCGTGGCTGGCCTGTGCATCTGGATCGTGACCTGGGACGATACGGACGAGGACACCGCCGCTGAGGCTGATAAAGCTGCCGCGCCACAGCCTCCGGCTGCTGCTTCGTCCACCGAGGAGCCGAAACAAGCCTGATACGGGCATGGGTCGTCTGCACGAATTACCCATTCAGCAGCGGCAGGACGAGCCACGTCCTGCCGTTCTTTTTCGGAAGTTCTTAATCCAGAGAAAGTCAATGCCTGAACTGCCTGAGGTCGAAACGGTGGTGCGCATTTTGCGCCCGTCCGTAGAAGGTCGAATCGTAACGTCCGCGTTGTTTCCGGCTGCGCCGGGCCGCATGACAAACATTGACCCGGTGGCCTTTGAAAGGCGCATCGCGGGCCAGCGCATTAATGCGCTCAACCGGCGGGCAAAATATCTGCTGTTCCAACTGGACTCCGACAGCCTGGTCGTTCACCTCAAGATGACGGGCCATCTGTACGTCTTGCCGCCTGGAGAAG
>DATGFK010000496.1:0-2751 GCA_035309185.1 Aggregatilineales bacterium | reverse complement strand
TTCAGGCTACCCTAAGCTGTTGCAACCCTGGACAATCCTTCGCCAGGGCCGGGCGCTCTTTGCCCAGCGACACTACGATCTGGTCAGCTCGCACGATTACGGGCTTTTCCTGAACGGTATCGGCGCGTGGCTGCTGACGCGCGGCACAGGCGTGCCTTACGTTAGCGAGATCCATCACGTGGAAGGCTATCCCCGCGCTGCGACTGTCCGGGAACGCATGTATTGCCTGATAGCCAAAATCTATATTCGCTGGATGTGGCGACGCGCCGCTGCCATTCGCGTGGTCAATTCCGTCGAAATGCCTCGCTTGCTGGTGCAGCTTGGCGTTCCCGCCGAGAAGACTTTAATCCTGCCGTCGCTGTATATTGACTTTGAAATCTTCCACCCTATCCCCGGTGAACCCTGCCAGTTTGACGTGCTCTTCGTGGGCCGATTCGTCCCCAACAAGGGGCTTTTCACACTGTTGGAAGCTGTGGCGGCGCTCCAAAAAACGAGCCTTCAAGTCCGCCTGGGCCTCGTCGGGCGCGGCCCGCTTGAAAGCGCCGTTCAAGACAAAATACAGAGCCTGGGCTTAAACGACGTGACCCACATCCCCCGCCTTGAGGGTGCCCAGGAGGTTGCGCGAGTCTACAACCGGGCAAGGATGCTTGTCTGCGCGTCTACCAGCGAGGGTGGGCCGCGCGTGACTGTCGAGGCGATGGCCTGCGCTGTCCCGGTCATCTCCACGCCAGTTGGCGTCATGACAGAGTTGCTTGAGGATGGCGTCAATGGACTGCTGTTCCATTGGGACGCCCACGAACTCGCCAATAAGATCCGACGGTTGCTTGACGACGAAGCGCTGGCGGCGCGGCTGGGTGAGGCAGGTCGGCAAAGCGTTCAGCCCTTTGCCGCGCAGCGGGTGATCGAACAATATGCGCGCGGCTATCAGGCACTTGCCGCTCGAAAGGGTACATCCTGATGCGCATTGGTATGTTTGTACAGCAGGTGGATGAACGCGACTGGCTACGGGCTTTCACGCTGGACTGGATTCGCGCCCTGGCCGCGCGTGTGGAACACGTTGAAGTTATTACCCTGGAACAGGGCAAAGCCACGCTGCCTGCAAACGTTGCCGTGCATTCGATGGGAAAGGAACACGGTTACGGACGCGGGCGTGAACTTCTCGAATATTACCGGGCGCTAGGCCGAATCATTCGTCGCGTGGATGTCCTATTTTGCCACATGACGCCGCGTTATACCTGGCTGGCAACTCCCCTTGCAGCGATATTCCGAAAACCCCAGGTCTTGTGGTATACGCATCGCCAGGATGATTGGGAACTCCGCCTGGCGCTGGCCGCTTGCCGTTATGTGACGACTGCTGTACCGGACAGCTTCCCTATCCCGTCGGCAAAAGTGCGCGCGCTGGGGCACGGCATTGATAACAACTTCTTCGCGCCTGATCCAAAGGTACAACCTGCCTCTCCGCCCTTGATCGTCCATGTGGCACGCCTGATGCCGATCAAGCATCAGGCAACGCTGCTTCGCGCGCTGGCTGCCGGGGTTGAGGCGCAGGCTGCCATTGTCGGTGCGGTGCCACAGGGACAGGACGATTCCTACCCGCAGCAGCTTCAGACTCTGGCCGAAAGCCTGGGTATCGCAGACCGTGTCCAGTTCACAGGAGGCATTGCGGCGAACGCGGTGCGCGATCTGTATCGCTGCGCGGCCATCGCCGTCAACCTCAGCCCGCCCGGTCTCTTTGATAAGGCCGCCCTCGAAAGTATGCTGACCGGTATCCCAACCATCGTCAGTAATCCTGCCTTTGATCCCCTGCTTGGCGAATACAGCGACCTGCTGCGGATTTCCAGCCCTGATGACGTTCAGGGCCTGGTGGATTCGCTGAAAAAGGTGCTGGCCCTCCCAGCCAATCTGCGAACTAAAATGGTCGAAGAGATTCGTCTGCGGGTCGCCGCCCAGCACAGTTTGGACGGCCTGATGGATCGGCTGGTCGCGCTGATGGAAAGTGCTATCGAATAACCCAAACATGAAATTCCTTTACCTGGCAAATATCCGCTTCCCAACGGAAAAGGCTCACGGGCTGCAAATCGCCCAGATGTGCGAAGCCTTTGCCCAGGGCGGCGCGCAAGTCACGCTGCTGGTGGCGCGCCGTCACAACTCGGCTGAAATGATCGCCGCCGATCCCTTTGTCTATTACGGTGTGGCTCGGAATTTTGAGTTGGCGTCTGTGCCCTGCCTGGACCTGATTGGCCGCTGGTCCTCCCTGGATCGCATTGCGTTTCTCCTTCAGACTTTCACGTACCTTGTCGCAGCACTGGCCTCGTTGTGGATCAAAGCGGATCTCCGCGCAGAGGTCTATTACAGCCGAGACCTTTTTACCGTCCTGGCGCTTGGCCTGTTCCTGCCGCGCCGCGCCCGCTGGTACGAAGTCCACCAGTCCTCGAAATCCCGGATCGGTGTGGCCTTGCAGGGCTGGGCGGTGCGGCATGTGGCGGGTGTGGTCTGCGTCACTAGCAGACTCGCCCAGGAGATGCGGGCGCTGGGCGCGCAGCAGGTGATGGTCGAACACGACGGCTTCCGCCTCGAACGTTTTGCCGGTCTCCCGGAACGTGCCGAAGCGCGTCACCGCCTGGGTCTGCCCGCCGATAGCTTCATCGTGGGCTACACCGGGCGGCTGCAAACGCTGAACCAGTCAAAGGGCATAGACGTGCTGGTCGAAGCGCTGGGATCACTCAGGGATCCGGAAATTGCGCTGTGCCT
>DATGFK010000495.1:0-2131 GCA_035309185.1 Aggregatilineales bacterium | reverse complement strand
AGCGCGAAAGGCGACATACTGCGCGTCGTCGCTGCTCAAACGCCAGCCGACTGCGCCATCCGCCGTGGGCATAGACACGAGGGGATGAAAGGGATACTTTTTCAGCAGGTTGCGAATCGCGCCGATCTGGTCGTCGCTGACCTCGATCTGCCGGTAGCCCATACGCGCCGCGTCTACGTCGGATAATATGCGTTCGTAGACGCTTTTGTTGTCTGCGCCGAGCGTGCCCAGGTGTTTGTCCAGCGCGCGGACTTCGACACCGTAAAGGTGAGCCAGGTCGTCTTCGGTGAGGCCAAGTTCATCGGCGATGCGGTTCTTAATCCAGGATGCATCAAGTTTCGCTGCCATTTTTCATCCTCCCAGACTTTATCCACTGCTCAGCCAGAGCGGCCAGGGAATACTTCTCCTCCTCCGATAGATCGGCGCTGAGGAGTAAATCCGGGCGCTTCTCCCAGGTACGGCGGATAGCATCTTCGCGCCGCCAACGGGCAATCTTCTCGTGGTTGCCGCCCTGGAGCACACCGGGAACTTCCAAATCCCGAAAAATTGGCGGGCGCGTATATAGAGCATATTCCAACAGGCCCGTTGCGTGCGAATCGTCTTCAGCGGCCCACTGTGCGCCCAGCACGCCGGGGATATTCCGCACGATGGCATCTATCATGACCATCGTCGGCAGTTCGCCGCCGGTCAGTACGTAATCTCCAATGCTGATCTCATCGGTGATCACAAGTTCCCTGACCCGCTCGTCAATGCCCTCGTAGCGCCCGCAAATGATCGCCAGTCGCGGATGCTGCGCCAACTCACGGGCAATTTTCTGCGTAAAAACGCGGCCTTGCGGCGTGGTCAGGATCACAGGAATGCCGTCCCGCTGCCCGCCGAGCACGTTCTCTACGGCGCTGACGATGGGTTCCACTTTCATGATCATGCCGCCGCCGCCGCCAAAGGGCGGTTCATCGGTGACTTTGTGTTTGCCTTCCGCAAAGTCCCGGATGTTATGCAGGGCAACGTTCAGCAGGCCGTTTTCCTGGGCGCGTTTGAGGATGCTTTCCGTCAGGGGGCCAGTGAACATCGCCGGGAACAGCGTAAACACGTCAACGTGCATAAGCCGCGCCGCTGATCAAGGCGTTAGCGATGACGATTCGCCCTGGATGGTCTACAATTCTCGCCAGCAATTTTCGCCTCCTGCCTCCCTAATTGTACCTGCGAGTTGGCCGAATATGAACAATCCGCCAGTACCAGCCATCGCTGGAGCCGTTGGCGTATTTCTGCCCGCCTTCGCCGTCGTGCTGATCCTGGGCAAAGTCGTTCCCTACCTGCGCCGCTATCCGATTGCGCTGGGGTTCATGAAAGGCGTCAACGCAGGCGTGATCGCCCTGCTGTTGGGCGCATTCGCCTCGCTGGCCTACAGCACACTCTTTGCGTCCGGCGTGGATTGGCTATCGCTGGCCCTGACGGTTGTCGCCTTCGTGTTGTTAGAGCGCTTCCGCTGGAGTCCCATCGCGTTGATTATCGCCGGCGCAGGCGTCGGCGTTGTCCGCACGCTGGTTGGGTTATAAGCTTGCCCTAACCGTCCAGCACTTCGGCCATCGGCTCCAGGAAGTACATATCCCAGCCTTCGTTGTGGCTGTCACGCTCGTCCTGGTTCGGAAAGGACTTGTGAAGCAGGTGAACCTGCGTGCCTTTGCCTGCCTCGCGCAATTCCCAACGCACCACCGAATCCGGCCAATCCTTCTTCCAGCTTTTTTGCCGCCAGGTATATTCCAGCACGCTTGGCGGATCAATTTCGGTGAACTCCCCGGTGGTCTCGCCCTCAAAAAAGGCGTAGCGCCCGCCCACTTTGAGGTCAACTTTGATCTTGTCGTCGTCGCCCATCCAGGCCCGGATGACCTTGGGGTCGGTCAACGCAGCCCATACTTTGCCAATGGGTGCGGAGAAATGGATGTCTTTCTTAATATCCGTAACGTCAGGCAATCTAATCTCCTTTTGTATATAGCCTTGACACGAGATGAGAGAAATAACTGATCATCTCGCGTTCTGATCGTCTCTCCTGCCTGGCACCGGCGACGGCTGGCTGCCTGCCATCACCGGCAGGCGAACGGTGAAAGTGCTGCCCTGGTCAAGTTCGGTCTCT
>DATGFK010000494.1:0-3940 GCA_035309185.1 Aggregatilineales bacterium | reverse complement strand
CGCCGAGATAGGCGGTGATCAGTTCATCGTAGGTTTTTACATACACGCGAGACAGGATCGTTCCCATCAGCCCAAATCCAATGTTGGAATATAGCCATTGGCTGCCCGGCGCATAGGTCAGCTTGTAGTTGCTCAGCCAGTCGTACATATCCTGGACTGTGTAAGGCTTTAGCTCGTCAGAGGGTTTATTGTCCGGTTGATCGGGAAAGCCGGAGCGATGCGTGGCAAGGTCAAGCAGTGTGATGTTCTTGCCTTTGAAGACGGGCGCAGTTACGCCTGTGGGCAGGTATTTTTGGATGGGATCGTCGAGTTTGACTTTACCCTCCTTAACCGCAAAAGCAAGGAGTGTGGCCGTGAACACTTTCGTTTCCGAACCGATCTCGAACAAAGTATCCGCCGATGGACGAGCCTTGCTGTCGAGCGAGATGGTTCCGTAGAATCCGCCGCGATACTGGACGTTATTGCGTCCGGCTGCTTCGATGACACCGACCACAAGGCCTGGTGTATGGCTGTCGCCGTTCATGTAATCCTGTGCCAGCGCTTCAATATTCCGTTCGAGCGGCTGGATTGGAGGCGGCGGTGGCGTCAGCGTTGGGGTAGTCGCGCTGGCAAGGTGTGCGGCAGAAAGCGGTGTTGGAATCGTACACAAGAGTGCGATCCCGGCAAATATGAAACTGTACAGGCGTAATCTGGTCACTGGCGTTTCTCCGAAGTGAGGTTTGGTTATCCAATAAATATCCCCACGATCCATAATGCTATTGTGGATCGTGGGGACCAGTTCGGAACTTTCCGATAATGCTATTCTGCGGGCGTCAGGCTGCTTTCTGAATCGAGCATGGGAAGTTTTTCGTGGGTGAGATGCTCGTAAGCCGCTAAATCGTCAGGCGTGTCAATGTCGAGCGCAAGGCGTTCGGAGCGATACACCTTCACCGTCGCATTGGCTTCCTCGGCCAGCATCACGTGGCGCTGGAAGCTGCCGGGGCCAAAGCTGAACGGGATCAGGCCTGGTGGCGTCACCAGCAGAGCATTCGTTCCGTTGTCATTGCGGTCTGGGGCAAGCACAACTGTAGCATTGTAGCGGCCCAGATGTAGCATTTGCTCAATATCTTCCACATTCACCAGGGGTATGTCGGCGGGCAGCACCAGCACTCCTTCCCCGCCGAGCGTAATGACCACTTGAGAGGCTCGCAGCAGAGCAGGGTTCAGCTCTGGCACGCCGCTTTCCTGCACCGTTTGGACATTATAGCTGCGTGCAATGTTCAGTGCCTTCGAGTCCCGGCTGACCACCAGGACACCGCCGATGCGCTGTACGCTGCTCATCACTTCAAGGCTGTGCCGGAACATCTTTTCCGCCAGGCTAATGCGTTGCTCAGGAGAAAGCACTTTCGCCAGGCGGCTCTTGGCCCGGTTGAAAGGCTTCACGGGAATAATTGCCCAGATGTTCATACGGTTAGACTCTTTACCCATCCCAGTATCTCGCCCGCCAGCCGCGTGCGATCTTCGGATGTCTGCATTAAACTGTTTGTTACCATCATCTTTTGTGGAACGCGCGCCTCCTGATCCGCATGATCCACCACCAACCCATCAATAAGATCTCCATAGTAGCGTGCGACGCCTTCTGCGGAGGCGTCCAGCGCTAGTTCTGCCATCAACTTCGCCGCTGGCCCCTTCACCGCCTGCCCGCCAATGATCGGGCTGACGGCGACACTGGGCGCGTTTCGCGACGCCAGGGCGTCGCGGATACCCGCAACTTGCAAGATTGGCTCGACGGAAAGCAAGGGATTCGAGGGACAGATCACAACGGCAGTGGCCCGCTGCAACGCTTCCAGGACACCCGGCGCGGGTTGAGAGCTGGCTGCGCCGTCGTAACTCAGGCGCGTGACGACCGGCTGCCAGCGATAACGAACGAAGTATTCCTGGAATGCCAGTAAGCCGTGCTCAACCGTCTCGACCATCGTCTGTACGCAGTCGTCGGTCATGGGCACCAGATGGCTTGTCACACCCAGTGCCGAAGCAAGTTTCGCCGTGACTTGGCTCAGGGAGTTGCCTTCAGAGAGCGCCTGTGTCCGCAGCAGGTGGGTCGCAATGTCACGGTCGCCAAGCCCAAACCAGGGGTCATCCCCGTAGCGCCGCAGCATATCTACCATCTGGCGGGTGTCCCCCGCCAGGCCCCAGCCCTGCGTCGGGTCGGCCAGCTCTGCCAGCGTATACATGACGGTGTCCAGGTCGGGTGAGATGGCAAGCCCGTAGCGCCGGAAATCGTCTCCCGTGTTGACGATCACCGTCAAGCCGTCTGGCGGCAGACAGCGAGCCAGGCCATAAGCCAATTTTGCCCCGCCCACGCCGCCTGCCAGCGCGACAATTCGCGCGTCGGGGACAGTTCCTAGCGCCATATAACCCGGTCTTGCAGTGGATGCCGTGACGACTGCCGGGTTTCTGCGGGGTAGCCGAGCGTCAGGAGCGCCTGGGGTTCCCAATCTGCGGGCAGGCCAAGCTGCGAACTCACCACGTCCGGACAAAATAATGGCGCGCACATCCAGCACGCGCCCAGGCCCCTTGCATGACTTTCAAGCAGGAGATTTTGCACCGCCATCGCCGTACTTTGCACAGCCATAAGGTGTTCCGCTTCCGAGCGCTTTATATCGGGGTAACGATCCATATCAAGCATAGTCAGGCAAACAATCACAATTACTGGCGCCGCCGTAAGCCGTGCATACGAACGATTGGCATCTTTTTCGATGAGTTCAGAGGGAACATTATCTGCATGAAGGTCTGCCCGGAGCCTTGCGCCCATTGCCAGGGCCAGTTCACGGCGTTCTTGCGGCGAGGTAATGACCGCGAATCGCCAGGGTTGGCGGTTGTGAGCCGACGGTGCCCAGGATGCAGCGTTCAAAATCGTCTCAAGTACCTCTCGCGCGACGGGAAGATCATGATAGCGGCGAATGGACCGCCTTCCTAGAATTATACTATCAAGCGAGTCATACATGATGAATATCGAGTGAATTTGACATGAATTTGTTAGAATCTTGCGGCGAGATCGAGTCTAGCGGGCTGGACGGCGAAATACAATACGAAATTGGAGTGCGCGGGCGCATCACGATGTGCCTCTACATCAGGATTCTTCCGTAGGGGTGGTTCGCAAACCGCTCGATCCCAATCAAATTCATGCGAAACGCACGAATGAAAGAAAATGGGGCTGATCTACAGCCCCTTGATGTTAAGCGCTACCATTCCCCGTATTTGCGACGTTCGCGCCGTCTGCGTTTCAGTTCGTGTCTATCCAATTCCTCATCATCGTCCTCATCGGCATTTTCAGCCCGAACCGCGTCGGCTTTCTTGGCGATTTCACGCTCGACAATGGTGGCGATATTCTCAACGGAAGCCGACAGGCGGGCTTTCGGGTCGCGTTTGGCCTTTTCTGCATAAAACAGATCGCTCAAATCAGCCTGGGTATCCACGCCACGGCGGGCCAGTTCACGTTGCAATTCACGATCACGCATCCGGTCGCCAAGCCCCATGTCGTACCAACTCTCAATGAGGTGCATGACGACGCCAAAACCCCAGAACAACGATACGAATATAGGCCAGGGGAAATGAGCACCGGTGAACAGCCAGATTCCCCACAAGCAAGCATTGACACACACATAAGAGAAGACATGCATCATGACTTCTTTGCGTTTCGCCAACCGCTTTTCAACGGCTTTGCGGACTTCCTTGATCTCCTGCGGAGTCAAGGGAGACATCGCGTCGTTTTTTGGCTTGGGCACATCAGCGCTGGTGGGTGTGATGGTCTGCCGGTTCGACACGTACATGCTGGGCAGTTCGCCGTCGGCCCTGGGCCGAATGGGGATGACGTCAAAGGTGAAGAAACCCGTCGGCTGGCCTTGCTTATCCTGGATCGCCTTGTCGAAGGCTTCGGCGAAGGCACTGACCGTCGGGA